>DHOX01000012.1:2306-23383 GCA_002409785.1 Prevotella sp. UBA5379
TTCAGTGGTACGGATGCTACCTATCATCTCCCTCGGGCTACCGTTGAAGAGACGGTCAACTATATGATCAGTCTGTTGAATCAGGCTATTCCTTATCTGCCCTGGACAGTAGCTAACCCGGAGTCGGATGCGGGCCATTGGACGAGAGCCGGGGCAATGGCCCTGAAGTGCAAGATCTGGCAATTTGCCGCTTCTCCGTTGTTTAATTCCAGTGAAGGATACTATGGGGGCACTTCTGATGCTGAAAAGCAGCACCTGGTCTGGTATGGAGGGTACAAACCGGAACTGTGGGATTCCTTATACAATGCCTGCAAGGATTTCTTTACAGAGTTAGATGCCCGTGGAGGCTATGCTCTGGTACAGGCCGATGGCCATCGCCCTCAGGACTATTGTAATGCTTTCCGTAAGGCTTATTATAATGCCAAGAGTCCTGAAATCCTGCATTTTACCCGTGTAGTAAACACTGATGCCTATAAGTCCAGTACATACGCCTGGCATTCCTGGCAGGCAATAGGTCGTTGCAGTACCAATCCGACCTTTGATTATATGACGATGTTCGGATGGGCTGATGGGAGACCGTTCAACTGGGCTCAGATGACGGATGCCCAGAAGGATACCATGTTCACCACTGGTGGAGGTGATGCTACTCATGTGCACTATACCCGCGATCCCCGTTTGTATGAGACTATGCTCGTCTGCGGTGAGGCTACCAGTATGGATGAGGCTACTGGAAACCTGAGCGGTCGTATGCGTGAGATGTGGATTGGCGGAGGTGCATCTGGCGTGAGAAGTGGATATAATGAGGCTGCCTTTGCCAATGCTTCCATCACTGAAGCTACAAGTCAGTTTGGCACGGGCCTGGGTAACCAGAAATATTACTGTAATACGGACGGTATCCGTTCTCCCTATCAGATCCAGTGGTGCTATCTCCGCCTGAGTGACATCTATCTGACCTATGCGGAAGCAAAACTGCAGAAAGGTGATCTGAAGGGGGCTATTGCGCTGATAGACAAGGTCCGGGCCCGTGTGGGACTCGAAGGACTGGAGGCTGCCTATCCGGATGAGCATCTGTCGACGAACAAGGATCAACTTCTGAACCGTCTTCTTCAGGAGCGTGTCTGTGAACTCGGTCTGGAAGATACCCGCTATTTTGACCTGATCCGTTACAAGCGGGCAGATATCTTTGAGCAACCGGTTCATAAATTATTGACTTATCCGCTTCATGATGACGGTACTCCGTATGGATCAAACGAGGAGACGCGGTGGTTTGGGTATAACCAGAAGCATCATATCAAGTATCCCACAAAGTTCAAGTATGAGACGCAGGAAGTGAAGCGGACTCGTATCTGGTGGACGGATGGATTTGATCCGAAATGGTATCTGGAGCCTTGGCCGTTGACAGAAGTCAATAAGGGTTATGGACTGGTCCAGAATCCCGGATGGTAATTCTCTTTCATATTAATCCAAGTATGAATATTAATCATTAAGTTTGAAAATAATGAATAAGAAAAATATATTGGTTCCATTGTTCGTCGCTCTTTCTTTGCCAATGGCAGCTCAGAAGGAAGATATCAAGGGAGTAGTACTTGACCAATGGAACAAACCGGTATCGGGGGCTGTCGTCATAGATGTCAATCATCCTGACCGGATCGTTTCTACTGCAAAGGATGGTTCCTTTTCTCTTGCCGGTGGTGAGGTGTTAAAGGTGGAAGCGCCTAACCAGAGTGAGAAAATGGTAAAGGTTTCGGGAAATCAACCCATAGTAGTGAAGTTTGGCTATTCTTCTCGGCCGGTAGACAATGGCTCCGGTAAGATCCTCACGGAGCGTGAGTCCACCGGAAGTGTGGCCGGGGCGTGGGGCGCAGACATTGATAAGCGTTCTACGAAGGATGTCGGCCAGGACTTGTTCGGTCAGGTCCTCGGCTTGCAGACCCTTCAGGAATCTTCCCGTTTTGGAGGTACTTCCACGTCTAATTATATCCGTGGTATCCAGAGTACGAGCAGCCATCCTCTGATCATTGTCGATGGTATAGAACGTGAGATCACGGATATTACACCCGAAGAGGTGGAGAATGTTACTGTCCTGAAGGATGCGGCAGCGGCAGCTCTCTATGGCTATAAAGGGGCTAACGGAGTGCTGGTCATCACTACCAAGCATGGACTGTATAATAAGAAAGAGATACATGCTTCCTATGAGCACTTGTTCAACTGGATGGAGCGTCGTCCGTCTTTCGTAGATGGCTATACCTATGCCAGCGCGGTAAATGAGGCCCGCGCGAATGAGGGCTCTACACCGGTATTTGATGAGAATTCACTGAATGCTTATAAGAATGGTACCCTGCCTTATAATTTCCCTAATGTGAACTGGCTGGATGAGGTGTTCCGTGATGTTTGCTCAACGGATAATTTCAATCTCAGTTTCCGTGGTGGTGGCTTGAAATTCCGTTATTATACTTTCTTCAATCTGGTCAACAGCAATGGTTTTACGAAACAGCCGAATGAGAATGACGGTTATTCTACTCAGGAAAAATACCAGAAGGCTAATATCCGCTCCAACTGGGATATAGACCTGAGCCCGAAGACCAAGCTGACGATCCACTTGCTCGGCACCCTTGCGGAATCCAATTATCCGGGGAATAATGCTGACCTTTGGTCGGATATTTATAATGTTCCCTCTGGTGCGTTTCCTATAAAAACGGCAGATGGAACATGGGGAGGAAACTCTCAGTTTGCCGGGACAATGAATCCTGTAGCTCAGGCCGTCGGTGCTGCCTACAGCAAGAACCACCGTCATACCTTTGATGCTGATATGGAGCTGACGCAGAATTTTGATTCTTTCCTGAAGGGACTTACCGGTTCTTTCCGTCTGGCCTACGATAATACTTCGTTGATTACGGAGGATCACTCCCGGCTCTATAACTATGGCATGGAATCGGTAACGGGGTGGGAACCCGATGGCTCGGTCGCCTCAACGTCCAACTATCTGTATACGGTAAACTCTACCGCCATGGATGAAGGTTCAAGCTTGAGCAGTTATAATAAATTGTTCAATTACTATCTCCAGATGGCATACGACCGCACTTTCGGTGAACATTCCATCTATGCGCAGGCTCGGTGGGAATATGAGTACAAAAACTATCAGGGCTTGAATACCACTAATTATCGTTTGGGAGGTTCCTTTTATACACATTATGGTTTCAAGAACCGTTATTTCTTTGATACTTCATGGGTTTATGAAGGGAGCAATGTGCTGGCACCGGGGCATAAGTGGACCCTGTCACCTGCTTTTTCAGCAGCCTGGCTGATCTCTGATGAGCCTTGGGCTAAGAATGTCAGTTGGCTTAACTTCCTGAAACTTCGTGCTTCCTGGGGAGTACAGAACGTGGATGCTATACCTGTGGATGATTATTGGGAACAACTCTACCAGGGTTCCGGGAACGGCTATCGTACAGGAACGGACTTCGGCTATGGTAACGGACGTTATGAAATGGCTCGTCTGGCCAGTGAGGCTAAAAAGCATGAGCGGGCTTATAAATTTAATGTCGGTTTTGATGCCACTGTTCTTGACGGACTGGACCTGACCTTTGATTATTATCTCCAGCATCGTGACAATATCTGGTTCTCTGCCGAAGGAAAGTATACGACCATTTTAGGTGAAGATGCTCCGTACGAGGCTGCCGGCCAGATCAACAGCCATGGCGTGGAGTTAGGGATCAACTGGATCAAGACGATGGCTGACGGCTGGACTTTTAATTTCGGCGGCAACTTTGCTTACAATCGGAATATTGTCAAGAATATGCTTGAGGAGCCTCGTGCTTACTCGAATCTGGTCATGACCGGTAAACCTTACGGACAACTGGAAGGTCTTCAGGCCATTGGCTTGTTCAAGGATCAGGCGGATATTGATGCCAGTCCGAAACAGAACTTCGGGGCTGTCTACCCTGGTGATATCAAGTACAAGGATGTCAATGGTGACGGCGTGATCGATGGGAATGATGTCAAGGCTATCGGCTATAATACAACTTGTCCTGAAATCTACTATTCTTTCAAACTCGGTGCTGAGTATAAAGGTATTGGTATGGACGCGCTCTTTCAGGGGACGGGGCATTATTCGGCAATGATGAGCAGTCTCCTTGTCCGCCCGCTGACCGCAAGTACAAGTATCTCCAAGGAATATTACGATCATCGCTGGACACCGGAGAACCAGAATGCCAAATATCCGCGTCTGGCTTACCAGAGCAGTCCGAACAACTACCGGAACAGCAGTTTCTGGATGCTGGATCGTTCTTTCCTGAAACTCCGCTATGTCGAGGCTTATTATAATTTCCCTGCTTCCCTGCTTCATCATCTGAAAGTCGTAAGCAAGGCAAAGTTTTACGTCCGTGGCGTCGATCTCCTCTGTTTCGATCATATCAAGATCGCTGATCCTGAAACCTATAACACGTTGCGTCCTCTGACCAGAAGTGTAGTAGCAGGTCTCAGTTTCGATTTCTAATGTTGGATGATTAATATAAGACACAATGAAAATCAATAAAATTATATTCGGCATAGCTTGTGTACCCCTCGTCCTGGTCTCTTGCAGTGACCAACTCAACTATCATGAGTATGATAATGTGAACAAGGATTATATCTCCCGGATTTATGACCGGGTAGATGGCCTGGTTTCCAATATCTATTGTCAACTGGATTATGATTATGGTGACAATTATGGAGGGGGGATGCTCGCTTCAGCCTCTGATGAGGCTGTGTATTGCAATACCAGTGCTTCAGTCAATGATTTCTTCAATGGCTCCTGGAGCCCTTCTGATCCTTTGTCTGCTCAGTGGGGGGCCAGTTATTATGCCATCGCTGATTGCAATGATTTCCTGTACAACTTCAAGGATCTGGACTTTAAGGATCAGTTGAATACGGATAATTATTACCGTAATCTGGCTCAGTACAAGCGATTCCCATACGAGGTAAAACTGCTTCGGGCTTATTTCTATTTCCTCCTGGTCCGTCAGTATGGGGCCATACCTTACTATACGGCTAACCTGACTGCAGAGCAGAGGAATGTCCTGAAACAGATGCCGGCAGAGGATGTGCTGGATTCCATTATTGCTACTTGTGACTCCGTTCAGGATCATCTCCCGATGGATTATACAAATTTAGGCTCCAACACCATGAGCCCTGCTGAGACTGGTCGTTTCAACAAGTTGGTCGCCATGTCCCTGAAGGCACGTGCCGCCCTGTATGCTGCCAGCCCGCTTTTCAATACGGACGGCTCCCACAATGACAAATACCTGCTGGCTGCTCAGACCTGCCAGGCTGTGCTGGACTCAGCGGCTATCCAGGGTATTCATTTAGGAGCTTATAACAGTAACTGGGGACCGAACAATTTTATGCCTGGGAACAGCAATAATCCTGAACTGATCTATGCACGTCGTGTGGATGATTATGGAAAACCGGAGTCCAGGAATTTCCCTGTGGGTATAGCCAGTGCCGGTGGGGGCGGTAACTGCCCGAGTGAGACACTTGCCGAGGCTTTCCAGACCAGGAACGGCTATGATGTGGTCCTGACGGATACGGGATTTGAAAGCAAGGATCCGACTTTTGATCCGAAGAATCCTTTTGCAGACCGTGATCCTCGTTTTGCCATGGTTTTTGCGGTAAATGGCGAAAAGGGATGGCCGATAGCTAATAGTGACGGACTTGAGACCTTCTATGGCGGGATCAGCGGAGAGCCGAAAGTCGGCGGCACTCCTACCGGTTATTACTTGAAAAAACTCCTGGACGGGAGTCTGGATCTTTCTGCTACAGGACGGAAGAAGACTTCCCGCCATTCATGGATGACATTCCGGCTGGGCGAAATCTATCTGGACTATGCTGAGGCTGCCTTCCGTGCTACCGGTTCCTATACTGCTGTTCCCAAGGGGTGTCTGCTCTCTGCTCTTCAGGCTGTGAACATCATTCGACAGAGACCGGGAGTAAATATGCCGGCATTGCCGTCCACGATGACCAACGAGGAGTTCTGGGAGAAGTATAAGAATGAGCGCTTTGTGGAAATGTGCTTCGAGGACCAGCGCTTCTTTGATGTCCGCCGCTGGAAAGAGGCTGATGAATATTTCAAGAAAGTAAAGGAACTTAAGATCACGAAGAACAGTGATGGATCATTGGTCTATCGTCCTGATTATCAAACTCGTGAATGGGATGATAAAATGTATTTCTTCCCGATCCCGCAGATTGATATTCTCAAGGCTAAGGGTAATCTGACACAGAATCCCGGATGGGGGAAATAGAGGATATGATTTCTGAGACAACGGTTGTCTGTTGAAATCATAAATGGTTGATTTAGCCTGGACCGGGATTTCCATCCCGGTCCTTTTTTCTTGTTTGTTTTCCATCTCTGGGAGTCATGGGGCCTTGCCTGATCCTGTCCTTGACTTTTTACCAGTCTTGAAGAAAAAAGAATAAAAACTATTAAAAATGTTGTTTTAATCTGAATAATTTATTAAATTTGTCCTTTATAAGACAAGTCCAGGACCACGAACGACTTGTAGTGTTGCTGAACCATGAAAAGATTTATTTCCGAAAGGAATCTGCCGGAGAGATGATTCTTCCATTGATGTTTTTCTAAGGGGAAATCCTGTAAAGAACAGAGGGGAAGAATATCCTTTTAAATGATGTAGACATGAAGAAATGGTACTTCTTTTTTGCGCTTTTTGCTCTGCTTTCCATAAGGGTTAATGCACAGGAAAAAATAGATCTTGCCGGTTACTGGTGGTATACCACTGACGAGATTACTGCACCTTCCTCTCTCATTCATAAGGTGGGGAGAAGGATTTCCCTGCCTGGTTTTCTGCTGACAAATCGTGAGGGAGGTCTGATGCCCCTGGCGTTGAAAGAGACAAATCTGCTCAATGATTCCAGTTATTTCCTCGATTCTTTTATGGCCAGGCCTCATCGGTCTGGAGTGGCACGACTGGCGTCCTTATCTGAGCCTGAAACTAACTATGTAGGTACCGTGTGGTATTGGAAATCCGTCTGTGTTCCTAAGGAATGGAAGCGGTCTCGTGTCATCCTGTTCCTGGGACAACCGCATGTGGCAACAACTGTTTATGTTAATGGCAGCAAGGTAGGACAGTCCTTGATGAATTCTTTACCCTATCAATATGATATTACATCCTCTTTATCTTTTGGCGGCATGAATCAGATAGCTGTTGAGGTCAATAATGGGATCAGAAGTCTGGCTTTGGATACAGATTCGGGCACAGGATCTTCGGTGGAGAAAGGTAACTGGAATGGTATTGGTGGAAGAATAGAGTTGCTGGCAAGGGCGAAGCAGGCGGTCTTGAAGGTCAGAGTAGGGGAGTATGATGAGCAGAAACATTCCCTTCAGGTTTTCTTGCAAGGTGATAAGGGTTTTGAAAAGGGATTAAAGTTCTTGCTTGAGGATAGTCCTGTCAAGGTGCTGGGCGTGGAAGGCCGACCTGGTCAGGATGGAGCGGAGTCACGGGAATATCATCTCTCCTGTTTCTTGGATAAGTGGGATGAGTTTCATCCGAACACTTATGAACTTGGTGTGGTGATCAAGAGAGATACGATGTCTACTGTTTTCGGGGTTCGTGACATCAGTGCCAAGGGAGGAGAATACTATATCAATGGCCGGTCTGTTTCGTTTCACGGAACAGTAGCTGATAGTGATTTCTCCTTGACCGCCTATCTTTCCACGGATGTGGAT
The DNA here is from genome assembly GCA_002409785.1 of Prevotella sp. UBA5379. GTDB lineage: Bacteria > Bacteroidota > Bacteroidia > Bacteroidales > Bacteroidaceae > Prevotella. Next base: position 10,027 of record DHOX01000012.1, read on the forward strand.
TTCTGGTTTAATCTCTTTAAGCATTATAAGGAACAGGGGATCAATGTCATTCGTTTCCATCATCATTTTCCTCCTGAAGCTGCTTTTACCGCTGCTGACTGTCTGGGATTTTATCTGGAAATGGAGGGCCCTGCCTGGCCGTATGCCGTAGGGAGTAGTCCCGGGGAGACGCTGGCAGAGCAGAACAGGGTGAGAGAAAGCAAGCATATTGTGGATATTTATGGTAATCATCCGAGTTTTGTAATGATGTTTGCTGCCAATGATTCTTATGGAAAGACCTTGAAGAAGGATGAAGGCTGGATTAGGCAAATGTCCCGGTATGATCCTCGGAGAATCTATTGCGAAGTTGCTGATGACAATCGTTTGGCTTTGGAACAGACGGGTGAAGAGAAGTCGGCCGGAGACTCTCGGGGCGGGGATGGGACTGCACCTGCTTTCTTGCAGAGATAAAATCCCGGATTCATGGATCTTTGAGGGCCCTGGCATCTGAGAAGGGGGATTCCGATAGACTTTTAAGCATGGAGGCGAAGGGAGTGTATGGAGTTTAAGTAATTTCTTCTCCTTTGGAAAGAAGGAGAGGTATGAACGGAAATAATAACTGAAACAATATCAAAAACGAAGGACTATGAAACGATTTGCTTTTAAAATGTATCTGAAACCGGGTTGTGAAAAAGAGTATGCCCGGCGTCATGCTGCGATCTGGCCTGAGATGGTGAAAATGATCAAGGAAGACCAGGGCGTCAGCAACTACAGTATTTTCTGGGATAAGGAAACTAACCTTTTGTTTGCTTATCAGGAATGTAATAAAGATGTTAATACTCAGGATACCAGCCATGTCGACCCGGTGACCCAGAAATGGTGGGATATGATGGCTGACCTCATGGATACAAACAAGGATCATTCTCCGGTAAGTGTACCCTTAAAAGAACTTTTCCATTTGAAGTAAACTCAAATGCGGGATCCTGTATTTGAGACAGACTGATGAAAATGCAGAGATGTTTGATTACTGTTCATCAGATCTTTGTGTTCATGACTTTTTACACTGGCTTGTGTCGCCTGTACCGGATTTTGTTCACATTTGCGGATAAAATCCAGGGAGGACCGGACAAGCCAGTTCTTGAATATGATCATTAGCCTATCCGTTCCTCTTTTTAGTAAGTACGAAACGTATGTCCTTCTGAACTGTTCTGTGGTGGCTCAAGAGAAAGAGGGGGGCTATTGATGGCCCCAGATGATCCTGTCAAGGTCTTGATAGCGATTTTCCATAGCCGGATCCGTTTTCATGCAAGTATTTGTGTCGATCAGAAGAACAGGAGGAACTTCTTTGTCATTAACCGGTGTCCATTCAGGCAGTCCCAGTCCATTAGGATTTCCTGTCTTGATAAAATTGGCGTAATAGTTTTCAAAGATGTCAGAGACCATATAATCATCCGGTTGCCAGTCATAGACACGGTTGGTAGGCAGATTCCCCATCGCATATTCAATGTCGGCAGAGTGTACGGCACCTTTTGCGCGAGGCTGTGAAGTCTGGCTCCCAGCATCAATGACACCACCGGCCAGTCCTGCTATCTTTCCGGAAATGCGCATGACCGGACGGGGATGGGCGTAGAGGTATCGATATACAGGCTGCTTGCAAGTTTGAGCCTGCATGTTTCCCCATTTCCAGGTGCTGAAGGCGATGAAGAGATCGCCGGTAAAGTTATGTCCAGGCATCCCTTTGGCCTCTGCATCCGTCGTGATTCCGTAAAGTCCAAGTACTTCATCTGCATGACTGCCATAGACGGCTTGTGCCATCTGCTTGAGATGAACTACTGTGCTTTCCTGATCAGGCAGGGCAGACTCCAGGCTGTTCCCTCCTATAAGCAAAGGTACCTGGGCTTGTCCCCCACGTGTAAAAATGTCTACAGGCTGTTCAGGGATAAAGTAATTATCGATGTTGTAGGTGAATCGTCCGATCGTGTCTGATAACTTCATGAGTTTTTCAGCAGACAAGGCCCTTAAATCCCTGATATTCTTGAACCCCATCTTTTTCGCGGATTCCATTCCCGCCCTTTCGGCTTGCTTCAGGGTCGGAAGTTGGTGAAATCCCATTACTGATCCACTCGAACCTATGGCCTGCTGGAATAATCCTTTGGCTAAAGGAGAGGCCATGAGGATACTGACAGACATTGATCCTGCTGATTCGCCTGCAATTGTGATATGGTCAGGATCTCCGCCGAAGGCGGCTATATTGTCTTTTACCCATCTGATCGCTGCGACCTGATCCAGAAAGCCATAGTCACCTGATCCCTTGTAAGTCGTTTCCCTGGACAATTGTGGATGGGCAAAAAATCCGAAGATCCCCTCACGATAGTTGGCGGTGATGGCCACGATTCCCTTTCTTGCCATTGACATCCCGTCATATCGTGGCTCGCTGCCGCTACCGGCTATCAGTCCTCCACCATTGAAATAGATGATGACCGGGAGTTTTTCCTGAAAGGTCTTTGCCGGCGTCCATATATTCAGGTAGAGGCAGTCTTCGCTCACCTTCCTGGTGCCGAAGTTCATGTCTCCGAAGACCGGCTCCTGCATGGGGTTCGGACCGAACTCCCTGGCCTGGCGTACTCCCGCCCAGTGGGCGGCGGGCTGCGGCGCTTTCCATCTCAGTTGACCAACAGGGGGAGCTGCAAAGGGGATACCCTTGAAGATGCTGATCCCGGATTCATACAGGCCTTCAACGATTCCTTCTCGTGTTCCCACCTGAGGATTATTCCGGGCAGATGCCGTGCTGCAGAGCAGGATGGCCATCAAAGTAAAAATAGTCTTTTTCATGTGATTTGTAATTTTCATTATTCGTGATTAAGGTGTGCCCTGCCATTTCCCTGGTCCTTCATGAGAATTTCGGGTGAGCGTTTTCCTTCTGTTCATATCTGGAAGACAGGGAGCGGGTCGGATCGGCGGGCAATTATCGGGTAACTGGATTCTCTTGAAATTCAGGGATCTGGACACCCTTGAGACTGGGCGCATGGATACATCTCAGGTTGTCTTTCAACTGTTCCGTACTGCTTGCCCCTATTAGTACGGAGGTTACGCCATGTTGTGCCAGTATCCAGGAAAGGGCCAGATCGGCCAGTGATTCATCGTGTTGGGCCGCGATGGCATGGAGACTCTTTAGATATTGAAGGAGTTTGGGGGTCAGGACAGACTGGTCTAAAGAATTGTGCTGAGACATCCGGCTGTCCGCAGGGATACCGTTGAGGTAACGGTCTGTAAGTAATCCTTGTGCTAAAGGAGAGAACGAGATAAATCCGATACCATGGTCTGCACAGTAGTTGAGGATGCCTTCTTTTTCCGGTGATCGGTCGAGGAGGTTCAGACGGCCCTGGTAGATCAGCAGGGGTACGTCCCGCTTCCGGAGATATTCGTCTGCAAACTGAAGGGCCTTGAGTGGCCAGCGGCTGATCCCGATATAGAGGGCTTTGCCCTGGCGGACGATGTCTACAAGAGTTTGAAGAGTTTCTTCCAGCGGTGTGTTCGGATCATACCGGTGGCTATAGAAGAGATCTACATAGTCGAGGTGCATCCGCCGGAGACTCTGGTCAATACTGGCCATGAGGTATTTCCTTGATCCCCAGTTTCCGTATGGTCCGGGCCACATCTCATATCCGGCCTTGCTGCTGATAAAAAGTTCATCCCGGTAAGGATGGAAGGTGTCGTCCATAAGGTGCCCCATGGTCTCTTCTGCGGAACCGTAAACAGGCCCGTAATTGTTAGCCAGGTCGAAATGTGTAATGCCATGATCAAAGGCAAAACGGGTTATCTCCCGGCTTCTTTCATACGGATTGATACTCCCGAAGTTATGCCAGAAACCGAGACTTACTTCAGGCAGGAGTATGCCGCTGTTTCCGCATCGTGCATATTCCATGCCGTTGTTGTAACGGTTGCCATTGGCAGTGTAATGTTCTGAAATCATATTGGATAGGATTGAATAGTTTTCTCAATACAAATATAAGGATTAAAAACGAATATAGGCTTATCTTTAAAGATCTTTATTACAATAGATAGATTTTGTCTGTTGCCTGGCTTGGGGAAACGGTTATGTCTGAATCGTAATTCCGGAAAAGTGCTCCTTTTGCGGGTCTGGTCTTACAGATTTGAATAAAATGAATATTTTTTGAACGGAATTCTTTTAATGATTCTTATATATTTTATATCTTTGCATGGGTGGACGGATATTTGCTCCGCCATTTATGATGCCCGATGCTCAAGATCTTTTTTAAGAAGGAATAAACTATTAAAACTAATTGATGATGAAAAGAAAATTTGCCATGCTTTGCCTGTCTGCATTTCTGTCGGCGGTCGTCCTGCCCGTTTCCATGAAAGCTCAGGTACCTGCTCCGATGGCCGATGTAAACCATGTAGTGGATCTGACCCTGGACAGTCTGAGTAAAGCCCAGATGGCCCGTCCTGTTCCTGGCTCTAGCCGGATAGGTAATCATCCGGTCCTTTTTCTGATCGGTAATTCTACCATGCGTAACGGAACCCTGGGGGATGGCCATAATGGCCAATGGGGCTGGGGATTCTACGAACATGTCTTTTTTGACCCTCACAAAATAACTGTGGAGAATCAGGCTTTGGGAGGCATGAGCAGTCGTACTTATTACAATAAACTCTGGGCTCCTGTACGGGATGCCATTCGGCCCGGTGACTGGGTGATTATTTCCATCGGGCATAATGACAATGGCCCCTATGACCGGGGACGGGCCCGTGCGAGTATTCCTGGTACTGGCATGGATTCTCTTCATGTCATCATCCAGGAGACTGGTGTGCATGAGACCGTCTTTACTTACGGGGAATATATGCGGAAATTTATCCGGGACATCCGCCAGCGGGGTGGAAATCCTATTCTGATGTCCTTGACCCCTCGGGATGCCTACAATCCGAAAACAGGAAAGGTGGTCAGGGGGATCTGGACACAATGGCTGGAAGAGGTGGCCGCAACATACGGGGTCCCATTTGTAAACCTGGATGAGATCTCTGCAGAAAAACTCGATCATTACAGTCCTTGGAAAGAGAAGTATATGTTTTATATTGACCATATCCATAGCAGCAGGTTCGGCGCGATGATGAATGCGCGCAGTGCGGCGGAGGGTATTGCTGAGAGTCCTGATCCTGCCTTGAGACCCCTGCAGGAGATGATGCTCCCTGTGGCCTTGCCTACGGAACCGGTAAAGCGTGAAAAGGGAAAACCTGTGGTCTGGATTACCGGTGACAGTACGGTCAAGAATATGGATAAGGATAAGAACGGCATGTGGGGCTGGGGATCGCAGGCTTATACCGTCTTTGACAAAAAAAAGATTACTTGTTTCAATGCTGCAAAGGCAGGCAGTTCTACACGTACTTTCTTAAATGACGGCCGTTGGGATCGTGTCTATAATAGCCTTCAACCGGGAGATTTCGTGCTCATCCAGTTTGGACATAATGATATTGGGCCTATTGACCATGATAAGGAACGTGGCGTGATAGCCTGTGCGCAGGATACAGATCATGTTTACCGGTCTGCCCGTGACGGACATTATGAAGTGGTCTACAGTTTCGGGTGGTATCTGAAGAAATTCATTGATGATGTCCGTGAGAAGGGGGCTACACCGATCCTTGTCTCGCTCACGCCTCGTAATGAATGGAAAGACGGGAAGATAGAGCGGCGTAATGATACCTATGGTAAATGGTACCGTGAGGTAGTCAAGACAACTGGCGTTGAATTCGTTGATTTGCATAATCTTACTGCTGACTGGTTGGACAAGCATTGTGGCAGTAAGTCAAAAGCTTCAAAATATTATAACCATGACCATACCCATAACAGTCTGGCCGGCGCCAGATTAAATGCAAAGGATATTGCCAGGGGATTGAAGGCCATCAAGAGTCCTTTGGCCAAATACCTGAAGTGAGGGATGGAAGGGCTCTGAATCCTGCCTCCCGGCATTTGTGATCTTGGCTTGAGGGGAGGACTTTCTGAAATCCAATAGTAACAATCTATTTACAATATGAAGAGAACACTAATTTTAGCCGTTGTACTTCTGACAACATTAACGGGGTACAGCCAGACTTTTGATATGACGAAGCCACAACCTGTTTATAAGGATGCGGTAGGCTATGGCTATGATATCTTGCCTGTTCCGGACAGAAAATCCACGAAACCTTTTTTCTTTTCTGTCAAGGTTCCTGACGGAAATTATAAGGTAACGGTCACGTTGGGGAGCAGGCGCAGGGCTGCCCAGACCGTGGTGCGGGCTGAGAGCCGCAGGTTATTTCTGGAAAACACATTTACGGCAAAGGGCAAGTTCAAGACTTTTTCTTTTGTCGTCAATAAGCGCTCACCATATATTTCCGATAAGGAACAGGTACTGTTGAAACCGCGTGAACGCGGGTCTTTGGACTGGGATGACAAACTTACACTGGAGTTCAATGGCCCGTCACCTGCTGTGAAGAGGATCAGTATTGTCCCGGACAGTGCCGTGACTACACTCTTTTTGTGTGGTAATTCAACGGTGGTCGACCAGGCAAAAGAACCCTGGACAAGTTGGGGACAGATGGCTCCGCGTTGGTTCACTGATCAGATCTCTGTCTCTAATCAAGCTGAAAGCGGGTTGACGGCAACCTCTTTCTTACGTCAGAACCGTCTGGACAAGATCCTTACGATGCTGAAAAAGGGGGACTGGGTGTTCTGTGAATTCGGTCATAATGATCAGAAAGAGCATGGACCGGGCGATGGTGCCTGGTATAACTTTACTTATGCCTTGAAGATTTATATTGATAAGGTGCGCAGGGCAGGTGGAAATATTGTCTTTATCACACCTACAGAACGGAGATTCTGGAAGGATGACAATAAGCATATCCGTGAAACTCACGGAGATTATCCGGAGGCAATGCGTGTCGTGGCAAAACGTGAGGGCGTTCCACTGATCGAACTTCACTATATGACCCGCACGTTCTTTGAAACTTTAGGCTTTGAGGACAGCAAGCGTGCTTTGGTTCAATATCCGGCGAATACTTTCCCCGGACAGACAAAGGCTCTTGCAGACAACACCCATTTCAACCCGTACGGAGCTTATGAGGTCGCCAAGATGGTGGTGATGGGGATGAAAGAGGATCATCTGCCTATGGTTCAAGATCTTCGAAAGGATTGGAAAGACTATGATCCTGCCCATCCGGATGACTGGAAAACCTATAAATGGTATCCGGCTCCGATGATTGATCTGGTCAAACCGGCCGGAAATTAAGGAGATCTATCCGGTGTTCGGATCCTGGGAAAGGGGACAGGGACGTCCTGCCGTCGACTGATCGCAGAGGGAAGGTTCCGGTTGCCCTGAAAAGGGCTGGGTCAGGAGTGGAACGGGCGATTTTGATTTAAAATAGATTTTTATTGAACACAACAAATGAAGAAAATATTACTATTAGCTGCAACTTTATGTTTCACCCTGGCTGTAGATGCGCAGCGTGATACCTTGAATCTTGATTTTGGCTGGCAGTTTAAACTGGTCAGGTCTGATGTCCAGCCTGCTCAAATCAACTTCCATTCGTCAGATGTGCAAGATGTCGATTTGCCTCATGATTTCCAGATTTCCCAGCCCTGGATGAAACCTGCACCGGGGGAACGGGCTGACTTTAGTGATCAGGCTGCCAATGTGAAGAGCCGTTTGTCGGCCCGGGCTTTCAAGGAAATGGGCTCAGGGGCGTACAGAAGGGTGCTGCATGTGCCTGCTGAATGGAAGGGACGCCGGCTTGTACTTGATTTCGGAGGAATCATGCTGGTCGGGGATGTCTATCTGAATGGGGAACGAATAGGGGGTACAGACTATGGATATGTCGGTTTCGGAATAGATATTACGGACAAGGTAAGGTATGGTTCTGATAATGAAATCATCGTGATTGCCAATACGATGGGCCCGAATAATTCGCGCTGGTATACGGGTGGCGGACTTTACCGTGACGTCCATCTGCTGTTGACCGATTCTCAGTTGTATTTTGCCCGTCATCCTTTGTTTATCACGACAAAGGATAACCGGTTGGTAAATATTACGGCAGAAATTTGCCATTATAGCAGACAGAAGAGCGGCAGGGTTCAAGTGCGTATCCTGGATGCCACGGGACAGGCCGTGGCTCAGAAGGACAGTATGATGGTGTTCTCTCCGAGGCGTCATGATAAGGAATATGTCCTGACCCCGGTTCCTTTACCGGATCCTCAACTCTGGTCTTGCGATCACCCGTATTTGTATACTGCGGAAGTGTCGGTGTATAAAGCTGACGGGACCCTGGCTGACCAGGTGACGGAACCCTTCGGTGTCCGTACTTTCGAGTTTTCTCCTCAGTTCGGATTGAAACTGAATGGCAGGAAATTGCTTTTGAAGGGGATCGCAAACCATTCTACTTTTGGCCCTCTCGGGGCTGCTGTCTACCCTCGTGCGATCGAGAAAACCATCAAGACCTTGAAGGCCTTTGGCTTTAATCATATCCGTACGTCTCACAATCCTTACAGTGAGGATTTTTACCGTCTGTGTGACAAATACGGGATCGTCGTCCTGGACGAACTTTATGATAAGTGGCTCAAGCAGTATGCCGGTGGCCGTACGGACTGGACGAATCTGTGGCAATATGATGTGCCTGAATGGGTGAAGAGGGACCGGAGTCATGCCTGTGTTGCCTTCTGGAGTCTGGGGAACGAACTCCAGACCTATCCTGATTTGCCTTTTAATGACTGGGGGGTCACGGCCTATCGCTTGCAGCATACCCTGTTGTATCGCTATGATGCCACCCGGCCGGTGACGGTGGCCATGCATCCTCGCGGACGCAACTGGCAGACCGATTCTCTGCCTTGTGACCTGGCGATGATTACGGATATTCAGGCTTATAATTACCGGTATATGTACTTCCCCGGTGACCGCAGGCGTTTTCCGGACATGATCTTTTATCAGAGTGAGGCTAACCTCTCCAATATGGGCCCGAATTTCTACGGGATGAATCTCAATAAAGTCATCGGCCTGGCTTATTGGGGCATGATCGACTATCTCGGAGAGAGCCATGGCTGGCCGGCAAAAGGAAGTGATGGAGGAGTATTTGACATGTCCCTTCAGCCTAAGCCCGAAGCTTATTTGCTGAAATCGATGTTCTCGGATCAGCCGGTCGTGCATATCGGCATCGTGGATGAAGAAGAAAAGGGGAAAGTCTGGAATGGCGTGAAGGAATCGGTACAGCAATTGTCTGACCAATGGAATCGCACACCGGGAAAGAGATACACGGTTTATACTTATACGAATGCGCCGGAGGTAGAACTGTTGGTCAATGGGAAAAGCCTGGGTGTAAAGAAGAATACGCTTGACCCGGATCATCGTGATAAGATCCGCTGGGATAATGTGGAATACCAGCCGGGATACATTGAGGCTGTGGCCAGGAAAGATGGAAGAGTCATTGCCCGTCATCGGATCAATACGTATGGGAAGGCTGTCAGATTAGAGCTCCGGCCGGATCAGGAGGTCTGGCATGCTGATGGTATGGATCTGCAGTTTGTGCGGGTCAATGCCGTGGATGCCAAGGGGAATCGTGTGTGGAGTGCCGATGGAGAAGTTCGTTTTTCCGTTGAGGGAAATGCAAGAATCATAGGGGTCTGTAACGGAGATATTAATACTGATGAGAACCTCGCGGGGAGTCAGGTCAGACTTCATCATGGGACGGCCCAGGTAATTCTCCGTGCCGGCCGTACTCCGGGAAGAGTGCTGCTGGGTGTGGCTGTTGCAGGATTGAAAAAAGAGAACCTGAAACTCGCTACCCGTTGAGGGCTGCGGTCTTTCCTTTAGTGGATACTTGTTCCTGCCAAATGAAATTAAAAACCTTTGTATGCATATCCTTTGTACTCTGGGGCTTGACAGCCTCTCCGGTGACGGCCCGTCCTTTTACTTTTCAGGAAGGAAAGAGTACCACCTTGGCTTTTGAATCCTCGGAGGCTGCAGTGGTGAAGACCGTTGTCGGAATGTTCTCCGGAGACTATTCCCAGGTGTTCGGCGGGCGGGTGAGGTTGAGGCAGAAAGAGGGGAACATTATCGTTGGAACACTGGGCAGCCGGCTCCTCAAGCCGATCGCAGGGGAATTACCTTTCCTCAAAGGCCGCCATGAAGCATTCCTCCTGCTGGTAAGGGGTGGTAAACTCTATGTCGCCGGAAGCGAGCCGCGGGGGACAGCTTATGGACTCCTGGAGGTGTCGCGGCTGATCGGGGTCTCTCCATGGGTCTGGTGGGCTGACGCCTGCCCGCGACATCTGAGGTCTTTTTCCCTCCCTGAGGGCTATCGCAATGTCCAGCAGCCTGATGTGCCCTATCGGGGGATATTCATCAATGACGAAGACTGGGGGCTGAACCCCTGGAGCTACAAGAATTATGATCCAAGCAGACAGAAGGGACGTATGGGCCCTAAAACTTACGCCCGGATTTTTGAATTGATGCTCCGTTTACGTGCGAATCTGCTCTGGCCCGCAATGCATGACTGTTCCTCTCCTTTCTTTTCCGTAAAAGGAAACAAGGAGACTGCCGCCCGTTATGGCATCGTGATCGGAACGAGCCATTGTGAGCCGATGATGTGCAATGCCAACGGTGAGTGGGATGACCGGGTCCGGGGTGCCTATAATTATTTTAATAACCGGAAGGAAGTCTTGAACTTCTGGGATCACCGGGTCCGGCTCCTGAGAGGTTCTGAGGTTATCTATACTTTAGGCATGAGGGGAAAGCATGATGGACCGATGGAGGGGGTGAAGACGGTGGCTCAATACAGGGATGCTCTTGTGAAGGTCATCCATGACCAGCGTAAATTACTGGAGGCATATTACCCTGAAGTTACGAGAGTGCCGCAGGTATTTGTTCCTTATAAGGAGGTCCTGGAGGCCTATGATGCTGGTTTGAAGGTTCCTGATGACGTGACCCTGATCTGGTGTGATGATAATTATGGCTATGTGCGCCACTTCCCGACCATTGAAGAGCAGCGCAGGGCAGGAGGCAACGGCATTTATTATCATATCTCTTATTGGGGGCGCCCTCATGATTATCTTTGGTTATCTTCTACTTCTCCTGCATTGATCGTAGAACAGATGACAGAAGCTTACGATAAGGGGATCAGAGAATTATGGATGCTGAATGCCGGTGACATCAAACCTGGCGAATATGATACAGAACTTTTTCTGGATATGGCCTGGAACATCAATGCGGTAAGGCGTGAGGGTGCCTGGCAGCATCTTCTGGGTTTCTACAGGCGTGAGTTTGGCAGTGTGCTGGCTCCGGAAATAACAGGGATCATGCGCGAATATTACCGTCTGGCCTTTATTCGCAGGCCGGAGATGATGGGGAATACCCGGACGGAAGAAAGGGGAGACCCTCTGGCTGCCGTGGTCAAGGATATAAACTGGAGTGAGTCTGAGATCCGTGCAAGGCTGGTGGACTATGACAATATTGCACGCCGGGCCCGATCGGTACGACGGAAAATCCCTGAGAAGTTACAGGACGAATATGAACAACTGGTAGCATATCCTGTCTTGGCAGCTGACGAAATGAACCGGAAGATGCTGATAGGGGAGTTGGCCCGGCATTGGAAGGGGAGTTGGGCTGGGAGCGACGCAGCCTATGATGCGATTGAAAAACTTACCAGGCGCTATAACCGGGGTTTCCATAATCATGGAAAATGGGAGGGGATGATGGATTGTCATCCCCGGAGGCTGTCTGATTTCAGCCTCCTTCCCCATGATTCCGTATCAACGCCTTTAGCTCCCGACCGTAATCCTTTTTATCTTTGGAACGCCACGGATGCTCAGGGGTATTTCTTGCCCGTGGAGTTGGGTTATGACAATAAAGCTGCCCTCATTCCCAAAGGACAGGTAGTGTCTTTTCCTTTTGACTCCCTGGCAGCGGATTCTGTGAAAATAGAATTCCACTTGCTGCCTGTACATCCTGTAAATGGAAAGACCCTTCGCTTTGCGGTATCCCTGGATAACGGACAAGAAAGGATAATGGATTATCAGACGTATGGCAGAAGTGAGGAATGGAAAGAGAACGTGATCCGTAATTTTGCGCTGAGGACATTACGGGTGGCTGTCGTCCCCAGAGCGTCTCATGTGTTGTCTTTCAAGGCTCTTGATGAAGGCATTGTGCTGGATCAAGTATTTGTCTTTCCTGTCCGATAGTCCTGTTTCCATCAGATTGCCAGACTCCAGTAGATTCAAAATGCACTATTTTTTTGGGGGCAAAATGCACCATTTCGGTATACCAATGCACCATTTTGGTGGGGCGAAATGCACCATATCGGTCACAATTGACTATTACTGAAGAAAGTCCGGTCACGATTCTGGAAGAATCGTCCAAGCCTGGCAAGAACAAACCGATGGATAATCATAAAAGTCCTTTCCCTCAATTCGCAGGGAAAGGACTTTCTTTTTCTGCGGCAATGGTTGTCTGTATGTTGCAGCCACTCTCCGGATGGCCTTTACTGATGGCTCTGACGAGCTTTGGACCAGTTGACGAGACGATTATATTCCGTTTTCGTAATTCTCATGAAAGATCCGTGTTGCGGGCCAGTGACCCCTTGAATGTCTACAGGGTCAGAGAAGTTACGTAAATATTCATCGGCTTTACAGATCCGATAATGTTTGGGGTGATCGGAGTATTGGATATAGGTCACCCTCCAGGTCTTGTCTCCGATCAGTTGGAAAGCAGAAGGCCCCTCGCACAATTTCTTTCCTTCAAAATGGACATAGTCACTGTCGGATGGCTTCCCCCATGGACCGGTCAGACTCTTGGAGGTTGTCGTGTAAATGCCCGGTTTACCGCCTTCTTTCTTGATGAGCAGATGATAGAGATGATCGCTCTTCAGGTAGTTGATGTCGGCATCAATCGTTGCATACCCCCAGTCAAAAAGTAATTCTGGAGCGGTGATATGAGTGAAGCTCTTGTCGGCATAACTATAGTACATCCGGTCGTAGGGACAGACCTTCTTGTCCAGGATGGAATAATAAATCATGTATCCGCCTTTCTTCCCGTCTTTCCAGTGATAGTCCGGATTCCAGAAGATCTGGGGGGCCCATACCCTTTGGATGGTCGGTGAGAACTTCCTGAAGTCAATGGTTACAGAGGTCCAGTGGATCAGATCATTACTTTTTAGCAGGTCAATGCCGTAATTGTTCCATTTATGAGACTTCCTGACACACATATCCGTGGTGACCATCAGGTAGCCTTTACAGTTATAAGCCCTGCAGATATAGGCATCACGGGTTCCCCCTTCTATACGGGCGAGTTTGGCGGAACTGAATATAGAGTCCCCGCCGAGGATGTCCTGATAATGGTAACCG
>DHOX01000012.1:23627-50241 GCA_002409785.1 Prevotella sp. UBA5379
GCAAAGGAGACGGTTGAAAAGAGGAGAAGTGCCATGATAGCAGTAATACGATACAGATTTTTTCTCATTTTTGTTATTTGGTTGATCGTTATGATTTTCAGAAGATTATTCCTGATCCTTACCGGATCTGATGGCAGAGTTTGGCATATTCCGTGGCACCTAACAGGAAGCAACCGGTGCCGAAGTCCTCGAAATCAGGGATATGTGTCCTGCTGAGAGGTTGTCCGGCAGACGGATCCTTGCCCGTTCCCTGGCTGTAACCGATGAAGCCATCTTCCTGGACCGCACCTTTAATAGCTTTCCATGCTTTGTCACATGCCCTCCGGTAAACTTTGTTTTCCAATAGTCCATTCCTTATGCCCCAGCTCATGCCATAAAGAAACAGGGAGGTGCCAGAGGTTTCCGGTCCCTGGAAGGACGAGGAGACCAGACTTGGATTCCAGAAGCCATCTTTACGTTGGCATCTGAGCAGAGCCTTGCTCATCTGGAGATAGTCCTTCTTGAGAAGTTGATAGTCCTTGTCTTTTTCCCCAACGGTCTGCATGACCCTTACCAGAGCGGCATAGACCCACCCATTGCCACGGCTCCAGTAACAGTTCCGGCCGTCAGGTTCCTTATAGGGAGACACATAGTCCTTGTCTCTCCACCAGAGTCCTTCTTTCCTGTTGAAAAGTCCGCCGGCCAGCGTGTCGCGAGTCCACAGGTAACTGTTCATCGCATAGTCCAGATACTTCCTCTCTCCTGTGATCCTGGCATATCTGGCATATACCGGCATGGCCATCTGGATGGCATCGATCCAGGTCCAGTAGGTGTGCTTTCCCGTAGCCATCTGCAGGTCCAGGTTCTCCTTTACCTTTTCAGTTTTCTCCTGTCCTCCCGACTGGATGTAACGATCCAGGTAAGTCTGTTCACAGCATTGGTCATCTGCATCAGTCGTTGCTACGCCATTGCGTGGTGCCCATTGGTGGAAGTCAGCCCAACGGTCTGTATAGGCCACATATTCAGGATTCCTGTCCACCTCGTACAGCGCCATCAACCCTTCATAATAGACGGCTCTTGTCCAGAGGTTGCTCGGACGTTTCTTCTTGACGAAGGAAGGCTGGGTAGGGTCTGGATACTTGTTCATGAAATAGGCGTTGACTTTCTGTGCGGTCGCGATGATTGAAGGACACTTTCCGGCAGATGACGGTGTGCGGGCCTCTGCAAGGCTGCTGTTCATCACTACGAGCAGAAAAAGGATGAAAGTGGTTGTTTTCTTCATGATGTCATTGTTTTTGATTCCGGGAGTTGTGCTATCTGTTCAGAAGCATTTTCCGGAATCCTATCAGTAGGATTTGTTGTTTATTGAAGTTTGATAGATGATTCCTCCCCCTCCGTGGATCATTCCGCGCGTTTACTGATCTTAAGGAGATGATGGCAGAAGGGGGCAGGATGTTATAGTCCGGTCTGCTCTGTGGCCTGCTGGAGTCTTACCGTGCTGTTCAGGCCGCTTGGCACCGGTCCCCAGTGAGCATAGCTGGACTGGTGATAAGTGATGTCCACAAAATTGATTTCTTTGAACTTGCGCCATTTTACACCTTTCCGGTCAAGGTCGGCGATCCTGTTGGCCGGCAGGTTCGTGACCTCAATGCGGAGGGTATTCTTGCCTTTCTTCAGAGCATTTTTACAATTGAGAATGAAAGGTACACTCCAGGCACAGCCTATAAACTGTCCGTTCAGGTAGACCCTTGCACTTTCACGTACATCGCCCAGGTTGATGTTCCAGTGAGCAGAAGCCTGCTTCCTGTTCAGTTTGAAGGTGGTCTGATAGACCCCTGTGCCCATGGTGACGCGGGTCTTGCCGTCCAGGTTCTCCCAGGTCTTCAATCCATCAAGTTGGAAGGTTTCTCCCACTTTAGGAGCTTCATCGATAAAACTCAACTGCCATTTCTGATGAGTCAGGTCAATATCTGCCAGATGAGCCTTTTCCTCCGGCCCTTCAGCAGGCAGCGTGCCGGTTGTTACCTTGTCAGAAGTAAGCAGGATACGGCTCTCGCCACTTCTTAAGAGGATATGCACTTTCCCTTTCCTTATCTCAGCAGCATATCTGTTGCCATTGAGCGGATTGAACCACGTAGCACTTTTGAAGTGTACAGCCAGTGGGACAAAGGCATCCATGTCGTTCGGGGTGAGGTTGGCGATGAAGTAATGGTAACCTGACGGATTACTGCGGCGGATCATTTTCAGTCCATAATCTGCCTTCATGATTTCCGGAGAAGCATGCAGAGACATTTCTTTTGCATGGACACCATACATGATCCTGGTGGGGTCATCTTTGGCCAGAGTCTTGAGTTTCTCGGCGATCTGTGGTTTCAGGATTGCACCTTCAGGGATGATGATGCCCTTATATCTTGTTCCTGCAGCCGTCTGTATGCTGCCGTCAGGAGCTATGGTGCAGCCCATGAGATACCGATCGCTGATATAGTCACAATCATATCCCAGGTGGACAATATTCAGAATATCCTTGATGAATTTAGGAGCCCTTTGAGCCATACTTTCTATGCTGAACTGCATGAGCCGGTGATGGGTGTCCCTTCTCCACATATTATAGATAGGAAGATAGACCAGAAAGTCATTGTCCGGTTTTCCCCATTGCAGGAAACTCTGGCAGCGGGTGATGTATTGCATCAGGAACGGTGCGTCTCTCCAGATAGAATTCGTCGGGCTCATGTCTATGCTGGCATAGAATTTCCATCCCGGCCACGGATCATCTTTCGGAGAGTAGGCCGTACCGTGGAAGAACATGTGATTGACGCCTGCACAGAACATCAGGTCCAGGTCTGGTTTCAACTGGCTGAGTGATGTCCTGAAATGTTCCGTCAGCCAGGTGAAAGTTTCACTTGAAGTGAAAGGCTTTCCTGTGATATGAGCAGCTGAAGGGGCATATTTCAGCATCGAAAGGTCACTGTAGTTCGGCCGGGTCTTTATGGAGTCACGGCGTAGACCCTTGATGCCGAAATCGGTGAGCCCGAATCCCTCTATTTCAGGAATATCCACGGCTGCATAGCAGTCTATCAGATTAGCTGGGGAGCCGTGTGCCTGGTTGCGGGTGATGGCTCCGTGCCGGTGTGCCCAGGCCGTCCACTGCTCTGTGAAATTTTCCAGCAGGAGTTCGCTGAGCGTCTCCCGGTAGTCGCTTACGACCTGAGGGTCGCCGGCAAGGAACTCAGGAAACTTGTCCTGAAGTTTATAACCGCGGCGGGCCTGGAATTCCTTGAGAAGGGAAGGGGTCCAGTCGGCATTGTATACTTCATAGCTGTCATTGAACATAGTATGAGGAAACGGAGTATGTGTGGCTGTGAAAGCACTGTCAAAGTGAGCCAGGTAATGAGCTACGGCAGTCTTGTCAAAGTGGTCCATGACGTAGCCTTCTCCCCCCGGTGCAGCGCGCTTGACCTTCTGGCCGGTGCGGCTGATATAGAGGACAATGACGCGTTTATGTTTCTTGTCTCCCGGGATAGGGAAGGACTTGATGATTTGAGGTTTGGCATATTTCCGTTCCTTTTCCGGAATCTGATAGTTGATGGTCATCAGATTGGCATTGGCATTTACTACAGTATCACAGAAGACAGCCTTGCACGCAGCTTCATTTATGGGTACCCATGGTCCCCCGAAAGGCCAGCCGGTACCGTTGTTCATGTCAATCTCTATACTGTCGGCCTTCCCCGTGTCTTCGACAAAGCGCAGCATCTCCATCCATTTGGGTGAAAGATAAGGAATGTCATTCTTGTCATTCCCCTGTACCCCGTAGATGGGGGTGATCTCTACGGCTCCGATGCCTGCCTTGTGGTATTGGTCCAGGCTCCATTTCAGGTCTTTCTTGTCCACGGCTGATCCCAGCCACCACCATCTTACGCCAGGCCTGGCTTCCGGCAATACTGTCGGCCACGACTGTGAGAGGGCACTGATGACTCCGGTTGTAATGCAGATTAGTAATAGTAGAATTCTCTTCATGATGATTTGATTTATCAATTTGTTTAGTCGCAAAGTTACAAATAAAAAATTTAAATGATGGGTGAAAAGAGTGAATAATGTTGGCGGAAATAAAAAGCATGTCTGTGATTATGCTGGCATAAGGTGGACTAAAACGAGGCCACAAGGACCTGTAATCGGTGCCAGACTATAAAAAAATCAGGTCTTGCCTCTGAAAATTCAAGAAATATTCGTAACTTTGCAACCGTAATTCAGGAGTTCCAATTCTATATATTTTTTTAATTTAATGAGAGAGGACACAAAGTGCAATTCTGATCCAGAGTGTAATTATAAATGCAAGATGGAATCAGAACGAGTATTGCGTAGGAAATTAGATCTGCTTTTACGGACGGGACAAATATTGGTGGAGAGTTCGGCCGATACCAGCAGGATTAAACGGAACATGGATCGTGCTGCTGCTTTTCTGGGATTGCCTAAAGAGAATCTGCATATTAATGTGGATTATTATATGCTTCAGGTAAACTTGAGTGATGAGACCCATTCTTTTTCGAAGATGCAGCGCTGTGACAAGCATGGCATCAATATGGAGTCGATCCAAGGGATCAGTAAACTGACCTGGAGAGCTATAGGCCAGAATTATTCACTGGACCAGTATGAGAAGCAATTGGAGCAGATCGCAGGTGCCAAGCGCAATTATGGTGACTGGATGGTAGCCATCGGCGCCGGCTTTGCCTGCGGAGGGTTCTGTATTCAGTTCGGTTGTGACTGGCCAGCATTTTTCTATGCTTCCATCGCTGCCATTCTCGGCAACCGTTTCCGGATGTATCTGAATCAGTTGGGTTCAAATAATTATTTCAACATTGCTGTAGCTGCTTTCATCTCCACGATCCTGGCGTGGCTGTCTCACTTTATTTCCACTCCCGATGTAGAGGCGTATCTGCCGCATTTCCTGCTGCCCGTCTTGCATTCGGACACGCCCTGGCATCCTATGCTGGCTTGTGCTCTTTTCATTGTGCCGGGAGTCCCTCTGATCAATTTCGTGAGCGATATGCTGGACAATCATATCGAACTTGGCCTGGTGAGGGCGACGAACACCTTATTAATGGTGGTATCCATGTCCTTCGGTATCGCGCTGGCCATCAAAATATTCGGGATTGATAATTTCGTCAAGAACCTGAGTATGATACCTCATCACACCTTTGGTGAATATGCTGTGGCCGCGGCCATTTCCTCGATGGGATTTGCAACGATCTTCAATGCACCCAAACGCCTGATGCCCTGGATTGCCGTAGGCGGAATTGTGGCAGTCTGTTTCCGTAATTTCGTCAATCTGGGTCCGAGTAATGGAAATGTCGGACTGGATGCCGGTCCTATTGTAGGCACTCTTTGCGGTTCTGCCTTGATCAGCATAATCAATATCAAGATGGTGCATGTCCTCCATACTCCTCATCAGTGCATTACTATTCCAGCGGTGATCCCCATGGTACCCGGCGTCCTGATGTATCGTGCCCTTTATGCCTTGATAGATATGCAGGGAGTCGTGGGTGAGGTGACGACGGCCACCCATAATGGCATTAATGGTTCCTTACTGATCATCATGATCGCTGTGGGAGTGGATATTCCGAACATCTTTGCCCGGAAATGGATTTCCCCGAATCGTAAAAAGAAATTAGAGGGTTTGATCCTTGACAGGAAGGCGCATGGTGAATTTATAGACTTGAGCCATGTCCGGAATGATAGTATGAAAAACGGTGATCAGGGAAATCCTCTGGAATGATCCATGGTCATGCTGCCGGAATTTTCGGGTTGTCCTGAGGGGTGATGATTTCTATAAAGACTGACATTCGTGTCAGTTTTAACTGTGCCAAATTTGTCATACATCAAGTTTGGCACAGTTTTCGTAGAGCATACAGACGAAACGTTGAATGTGAAAGCGTTTCATGTCGGGATAGGATAAACTAAATTTAAATAAAAGTATTATGAACATTAAACCATTAGCAGACAGAGTGCTGGTTCTTCCTGCACCAGCTGAAGAAAAAGTAGGTGGAATTATTATTCCTGATACAGCAAAAGAGAAGCCTCAACGGGGCAAGATTGTTGCTGTGGGCCAGGGTACGAAGGATGACCCGATGGTCGTGAAAGCAGGTGATGCTGTCTTATACGGAAAATATGCCGGGACGGAGATTGAAAATGAGGGCACAAAATACCTGATGATGCGTCAGAGCGACTGTCTCGCAATCCTGGACGAGAAATAATCCGTAAGTAATACTTTAGAGAGTTTATAGGTAGTCAAGTAACCGACGGTTCCAGAGTGAACAGATCTTGTCTGTAGAGCTGTTGGACTGGCCGGAAGAAAATGATAAATTAAATAAATTAGAAGAAAATGGCTAAGGAATTAAAATATGATGTAGAAGCACGTGACCTGATGAAAAAGGGCGTTGATCAACTGGCTGATGCCGTTAAGGTTACGTTAGGCCCTAAAGGTCGCAATGTGGTTATTGACAAGAAATTCGGTGCTCCACAGATTACCAAGGATGGGGTTACCGTTGCTAAAGAAGTAGAACTTGACAACAAGTTCGAAAATACTGGTGCTCAGTTGGTTAAAAGTGTAGCAAGCAAAACGGGTGATGACGCCGGTGACGGTACCACTACCGCTACTATCTTGACCCAGGCCATCGTGCGTGAAGGGTTGAAGAACGTTACTGCCGGTGCTAATCCTATGGATCTGAAGCGCGGTATAGACAAAGCTGTGAGTGCTGTTGTGAAATATATCAAGGATCATGCGGAAATCGTAGGTACCAACTATGATAAGATCGAGCAGGTTGCCAGTGTCAGCGCAAACAACGATCCTGAAATCGGCAAACTGCTGGCTGATGCCATGCGTAAGGTTTCCAACAATGGCGTGATCACCATTGAAGAAAGCAAGAGCCGTGATACTCATATTGAGGTAGTAGAAGGGATGCAGTTTGACCGGGGCTATCTGTCCGGCTATTTCGTAACCGATACAGAGAAGATGCAGTGCATCATGGACAATCCTTATATCCTGATTTATGATAAAAAGATCAGTAATTTGAAGGATTTCCTGCCTATCCTGCAGGCTGTTGCTGAGAGTGGCCGTCCACTGTTGGTAATCGCTGAGGATGTTGACTCTGAGGCTTTGACTACGTTGGTCGTTAACCGTCTGCGTGGCAGTCTGAAGATCTGTGCCGTAAAGGCTCCAGGGTTCGGTGATCGCCGTAAGGCTATGCTTGAAGATATTGCTGTCCTGACCGGTGGTGTCGTGGTCAGTGAGGACAAGGGCCTGAAGTTGAGTCAGGCTACTATTGAAATGCTTGGCTCTGCTGAGAAGGTGACGGTTACCAAGGATGATACTACTATCGTAAAGGGTGCCGGTGCCAAGGAGAACATTCAGGATCGTGTCAACGAGATCAAGAATGAAATCGCTAACACGAAGAGTTCATACGATAAGGAAAAACTGCAGGAGCGTCTTGCAAAACTTTCCGGCGGGGTTGCCGTCCTCTATGTAGGTGCTAACTCTGAAGTGGAGATGAAAGAGAAGAAGGATCGTGTAGACGATGCCTTGTGTGCTACCCGTGCAGCTACTGAAGAAGGTATTGTTGCCGGTGGTGGTACGACTTATATCCGTGCCCTGGAGGCTTTGAAGGATCTCAAGGGTGACAATCAGGACGAGCAGACGGGTATCAACATCGTCTCCCGTGCCATTGAGGAACCACTTCGCCAGATCGTTGAGAACGCAGGACTGGAAGGTTCTGTAGTAGTCAATAAGGTCCGTGAAGGGGAAGGTGACTATGGTTATAATGCCCGCACAGAGAAATATGAGGACCTCCGCAAGGCTGGTATCGTAGATCCTGCTAAGGTGGAACGTGTCGCTTTGGAGAATGCCGCTTCTATTGCCGGAATGTTGCTGACAACAGAATGTGTGATGGTGGATAAGCCTGAACCTAAGGCTGAAATGCCTGCACCTGCTGCTCCGGGAATGATGTAAAATGTAAACTATAGCTAACAAAAAGGGGACGGAAAGAGATTTTCTGTTCCCTTTTTTGTTTTATTTAGCATTTGAAATCGTATTTTTCTGAGAAAAAACTTGCGTCATAATAGGAAAAAGGCTATCTTTGTAGCGCATCTTTAGATATAAATACAGGTCGTAGACCATAAAGATATTTTTTGATTTGTTTTAGTAGATTAGTTTTTAAGTAGTTTGTTTTTGAAAATCGGTTGTCGGGACGACATCCGATTTTTTTCGTCTGTAATCTTATGGGGTCTTTTTTCTTATCTTTTGGAGATAGGGGAGGGGCTGTCTTCGTAACTTTTTAGATGACAAATCTCGGTTCAATCCGATTTTTTTCTTTGAATTTTTGTATCTTTGCCGCATGAATCAGAAGAAAGTCTCAAAATTCTATTTAATAAGGATTCTTTTATTCCTTATAATATGTGCAGGTCTGATGTATCTGACCAATAGTTTCTTTATGTCCCTTGGCATTCTGCTTATCCTGTTTGTCCTGGATGAATTTGTCAGAAGATGGGATGAAAGACGGGCCCAGAGACGCCGTCAGACGGATGCCCGGGAGGAAGAAGAATAAGCTGTAATTGGAAAAAACAAGAAAATGGAAAAACTGATTCAGCTCTATTGCCAATGGTCCGGGCATGCTCCCATGACTACTGAAAAACTCATCGGACAGGGGAGTAACCGTGTCTATTATCGACTCACGGATACCGGCGGGCATTCCGTTATCGGGGCAGTCGGGACAAGTAGTGACGAGAACCATGCCTTTATTTATCTGTCCCGGCATTTTGCAGAAAAGAAATTACCCGTTCCTCATGTCCTTGCGGTCAGCGATGACGGATTGAGATACCTCCAGACGGATCTGGGCTCGGTATCTCTTTTTGATGCTATACGCGGAGGCCGTGAGGCCGATGGCAGATATAATCAGCACGAGCAGCAATTATTGGTGAAAACGATTCGGGAATTGCCGGATATTCAAATCCGCGGCGCAGAAGGGATGGACTGGTCAAATTGTTACCCTCAACCGGTTTTTGACCGTGACGGCGTGCTTTTTGACCTTAACTATTTTAAGTACTGCTTTCTCAAGCCTACCGAACTGGACTTTCATGAGATGAAACTGGAAGCCAACTTCCGTCTCTTTGCAAATGATTTGATCGTGGAACCGATGAACAGTTTCCTCTATCGCGATTTTCAGGCACGTAACATCATGCTGGATGCAGAGGGGAATCCTTATTTTATTGATTTTCAGGGAGGTAGAAAGGGACCTGTCTATTATGACCTGGCTTCGTTCCTCTGGCAGGCATCGGCAAAATATTCTTTCAAGTTGCGTAGAGAACTTATCTATGAATATTATCAGTCGTTGAAAAACTATGTAGAGGTGCCGACGATCCGCCACTTTTCCAACAGGTTATCCCTTTTTGTACTTTTCCGTACCCTGCAGGTTCTGGGGGCGTATGGCTTTAGAGGGTATTTTGAAAGGAAGAAGCATTTCATAGACAGTATTCCTCCGGCTATCCAGAACCTGAGGGATCTGATCCGGTTGTCGGAGAAGCATAATGTGTTTCCTTATCCTTATATGATGGATATGCTGCATCGACTCACAGAGCTGCCTCAGTTTGCTGAGACCGAGGATCCTGTCCGTCATCGTGCTGATGGGCTGAAGACAACTAAAAATAATATTTATCATGCCCGTCCGGAAGATGGCCTGGCCACGTTCTCGAAATATGACGGAAAGGGACCACTGGTCGTTCATGTTTATAGTTT
Source organism: Prevotella sp. UBA5379 (assembly GCA_002409785.1). Classification (GTDB taxonomy): domain Bacteria; phylum Bacteroidota; class Bacteroidia; order Bacteroidales; family Bacteroidaceae; genus Prevotella. The sequence continues at coordinate 33,388 of DHOX01000012.1, forward strand.
TTCTTACCGGTCAGGTATTCCTGAGGATCCTACGGGCAATGGTGGTGGCTACGTCTTTGACTGTCGTAGTACACACAATCCGGGGAGATATGAACGCTACAAGAAGTTGACTGGACTGGACGAACCGGTCATCCGCTTTCTGGAGGATGATGGTGAAATACTGACGTTTCTGGATAATGTTTACCGGTTGGTAGATCATCATGTACAAAGGTATTTGCAGAGAGGCTTTACCAGTCTGATGATCAGTTTCGGCTGTACAGGCGGCAGGCATCGCAGTGTGTATTCCGCCCAGCATGTGGCTGAACATATCCATCAGAAATTTGGCGTGGAGGTGGAGATAATCCACCGTGAACAGCATATCCGCAAGGTATTGCCGGCAGTGGAGAAAAAGCAATGATCAGTCTAGGTAAGTGAACAGGGGCAAATCAGAGGGCAGAAAACTTTGTGTTCTCTAAAATAATGCGTATATTTGCAGGCATGAAAGGAGAACAGATGCAGGCAATGATTTTTGCTGCAGGAATGGGGACACGTTTAAAACCATTGACTGACCACCTTCCGAAGGCGTTGGTGCAGGTTGGGGGGAAACCATTGCTGGAACATGTCCTCCTCCGTCTGAGGGCTGCCGGGATCAGTCACGTTGTCATCAATGTTCATCATTTTTCCAGTCAGATTATTCATTATCTTTCCAGTCACGATTTCCAAATGGATATTCGTGTGAGTGAGGAGAGTCCATTGCTCCTGGATACGGGGGGAGGCCTCAAGAAGGCCAGACCACTGCTGAGGGAGGATGCTCCTGTCCTGATTCATAATGTGGATATTCTGAGTAATGTGGATCTGAGAAAATTCTATCGAGCAGGGGACTGCTTCTCTGTAGGGGCGCGGCATGACATTATTATGCCTGGTCAGAAGGAGAGTAGCGGGCAGGATAAGGGGTGTGATCACGATCATACGAGAGGCATCCGCACGGCGGAAGCTGCCTGCCGGCAATCCCGGGATCCTGCAGATGTGTTCCTGCTGGCGAGCCGTCGTAAATCAAAGCGCTATCTGGTTTTTGATGATGAGATGCGCCTCGTGGGATGGACAAATATTGAGACGGGCGAGGTGAAAAGTCCTTATTCGTGGGTGAAGACCTCACTCCCCAGCCTTCATCTGCTGGCCTTCGCAGGGATCCACTTGTTCTCTCCCCGCCTTTTCCCTCTGATGGATGAATGGCCTGACCAGTTTCCAATCATGGATTTCTATCTGAAAAACTGTGACAAGGTGTTGATCAGGGGATATGTCCAGGACAATCTCCAACTCATGGATGTGGGGAAACAGGAAACACTGGCCAAGGCTGAAGGATTCTTGAAGGATCTGAAGGTATGAAGAGACAGATATAATATTCTATATAAATTCTGATATGCAACAACAGAAGATCATTATTCTAAATTTTGGCTCACAGACTTGCCAGTTGATCGGTCGCAGGGTCCGTGAACTTAATACCTTCTGCGAGATTGTACCTTACAACAAATTCCCTGAAGATGATAAGGATATTATCGGCGTTATCCTCAGTGGAAGTCCTTATTCCGTGCATGATCCGTCTGCTTTCAAGATGGATCTGAGTATGCTTATCGGCAAGTATCCTGTATTAGGGATCTGCTATGGTGCTCAGCTTATCGCCTATTCTCATGGGGGACGGGTGGAACAGGCGGGTACTCGGGAATATGGTCGGGCCAATCTTGAGAAGTTTGATGCTGATGACCCTCTTTTCAAGGGTTTTCAACCGGGATCACAGGTATGGATGAGTCATGGCGACACCATTACCGCTATTCCCGATGACTGCCACGTCATTGCTTCTACTGAAGATGTCCATTTCGCGGCATACGCCAGCAGCAAGTATCCGCTATGGGCTGTACAATTCCATCCTGAGGTCGTCCATACCAAACAGGGAAAGCAACTGCTGAAAAACTTTGTCGTGGATATCTGTGGAAGTCGTCAGGAATGGAGTCCTGCCTCGTTTGTGGATAAGACGGTAAAGAGTCTGAAGACAGAGATCGGCAGTGACCATGTCATCCTTGGACTGTCGGGAGGAGTTGACTCTTCCGTCTGTGCTACTTTGCTTCATCGTGCCATCGGCAGGCAGTTGACGTGTATCTTTGTAGATAATGGGATGCTCCGTAAAAACGAGTTCTCTAAGGTCATGGACGCTTACCAGGGACTGGGACTGAACGTAGTAGGCGTGAATGCCGGTGACCGGTTCTTCAAGGATCTGGCAGGAGTGACCGAGCCGGAAAAGAAGCGGCATATCATCGGCCGTGATTTCGTGGAGGTCTTTAATGCTGAGGCTAAAAAGATGACGGATGCCAGGTGGCTCGCCCAGGGTACGATCTATCCGGACCGTATCGAGAGCCTGAACATTACGGGTATGACCATCAAGAGCCATCATAATGTCGGGGGATTGCCGAAAGACATGAAACTGAAACTCTGTGAACCGTTGAAGTGGCTGTTCAAGGATGAGGTCCGCCATGTGGGGCATGAACTGAACATGCCGGAACGGCTGATCAAGCGCCATCCCTTCCCCGGACCGGGACTAGCCGTGCGTATCCTTGGGGATATTACGCGGGAGAAGGTGCGCATCCTACAGGATGCTGATGATATCTATATCGAAAATATGCATCAGTACAAAATGCCTGATGGCACATCTCTTTATGACCATGTCTGGCAGGCTGGTGCCATCCTGTTGTCTACGATCCGTTCTGTAGGGGTCATGGGGGATGAACGCACTTATGAGCATCCTATTGCTCTTCGTGCAGTGAACAGTATGGATGGGATGACGGCCGACTGGTCACGTCTGCCTTATGATTTCCTGGCTAAAGTGAGCAATGAGATCATCAATAAGGTTAATGGGGTCAACCGTGTCTGCTTTGATATTTCCTCGAAACCGCCTTCGACGATAGAATGGGAATAGGCTGCTGACGGAGAAATATAATCCTTTCAGTGGAAGATATTAAAAAGAGCAGACATCTTGTTGCCTGCTCTTTTTGTTTCCGTACAAGGACTACGATCCTGTTACCTGTCTTTTTGTTCCTTCTCCTTTCTCATCAGGTCACGGATCTCAGTCAGTAATTTCTCTTCATTGGTGGGTTGCGGAGCCGGCTTGGGAGCTTCTGCCCTTTTCCCGGTCATCCGGTTGATGCTCTTCACCATCAGAAAGACACAGAGGGCAATGATAAAGAAGTTGAGAAGCGTCTGGATAAAATTCCCATAGTTGATCGTGGCAGTCTTCATCTGCTGTTCTACCCCCGGGATGACGACAGAGGGCAGGGTGACTTTCAACTCACTGAAATTGACCCCACCGATCAGCCACCCGATAGGGGGCATGATGATGTCATCGACAATGGAAGAGACAACCTTCCCGAATGCGGTTCCGATAATTACACCGACAGCCATATCAATGGCGTTGCCTTTAATGGCAAATTGTTTGAATTCTTGAATAAATTTACTCATAGATTTATTTGTTGATCTGTAAATTGTAACCTCAATGTGTCAGTCCTGTGAAAGAACCTCAAATAAGGATAATGAAAGAGAGATTCCCCCTCTTTTTTAAATAATTTAATACACTTATACGATGCAAATATAGAAAAAATTTTGTATCTTTGCGAATGAAAAGGGAAGAAAGCCGGAATAAAGCGATTCTAAACCGTATATTTGTAAGAAGAACAAATATGGAGGTGAACAGAAAAGGTAAAAAAGTTCGTAGAACGGGATAGAGAAGGCTTCTTATCCTTCGAGGATAAAAGACTACGTAATGAGGAGATTATTTAACCCTTTAAAACATTAAAAATAAAATGATTAAAATTGGTATTAACGGTTTCGGCCGTATTGGTCGTTTCGTTTTTCGTTCAACTCTTGAAGCTGCAAACAAGAACGATGTAGAAGTAGTAGGTATCAACGACCTTCTGTCTGTTGATTATCTTGCCTACCTGCTGAAGTATGATACAATGCATGGTCGTTTCGATGGCACCGTTTCTGTTAAGAATGATCACACTCTGACTGTAAATGGTCGTGACATCCGCTGCTTTGCTGAGCGCGATGCTGAGAATATCAAATGGGCTGAAGTAGGTGCTGAATATGTCGTTGAGTCTACAGGTTTTTATTTGACAATGGACCGCGCTGAAAAGCACTTGAAGGCAGGTGCTAAGTATGTTGTTCTTTCTGCACCTTCCAAGAAGGGTGAGGACGGCCGTCAGGCTGATATGTTCGTTTGTGGTGTTAATACTGACAAATATGCAGGTCAGAAGATCGTTTCCAACGCATCTTGTACCACTAACTGCCTGGCTCCTATTGCCAAGGTTCTGAATGACAAGTTCGGTATTGAGACTGGTCTGATGACAACTATCCACTCTACAACTGCTACTCAGTTGACAGTTGATGGTCCTGCTAAGGGTGGCAAGGACTGGCGCGGTGGCCGTGCTGCTTCTGGCAACATTATCCCGTCAACAACAGGTGCTGCCAAGGCTGTAGGCAAGGTTATCCCTGAGTTGAATGGCAAACTGACTGGTATTTCTATGCGTGTTCCTACTTTGGATGTTTCCGTTGTTGACTTGACGGTTAACTTGAAGAAGGCTGCTACACAGGCTGAAATTGATGCTGCCATGAAGAAGGCTTCTGAGACGAACCTGAAGGGTATCCTGGGTTATACTGATGAGGCTGTGGTTTCTTCAGATTTCCTGAACTGCCCGTTGACTTCTATCTACGATGCTACTGCAGGTGTTCACCTTACAGACAACTTCGTAAAGATCGTTTCCTGGTATGACAATGAGTTCGGATATAGCCACAAAGTGGTAGATCTGATCAAGGTCATGAACAAGTACAACAAGAAGTAATTTTAAGATTTGCATAAAATTAGCCGTTCAGTCTTGTGCTGGACGGCTTTTTTCGTTATTCTTGTAGAAATAAAATGAAGGAGAAAAAGCCTGCAATGATTACGATCCTGGGGCCTACGGCCACGGGAAAGACTGCTCTGGCTGTTGCCCTTGCAGCGGATATAGGGGGAGAAATCATCAGCGCTGACAGCCGCCAGGTCTATCGGGGCATGGATATAGGAACCGGGAAAGATCTCAAGGATTATCATGTCGGTGGACGGGTGATACCTTATTATCTGATCGATATTTGTGACCCCGGCACGAAGTATAATCTCTTCCGCTACCAGCAGGATTTTCTTGAAGCGTATCGGACGATCCTCGGACATGGCGCGATGCCTGTTCTCTGTGGTGGCACAGGCTTGTATCTTGAGTCGGTCTTAAGGGGATACCGCCTGTCCTTTGTCCCCCAGAATCCTGAGTTGCGTGAGCATCTGAAGGACTTGTCTATGCCTGAACTGACGGGGATCCTTGAAGACTTGAAAACTCAGAACGGAAATGCAATGCATAATCATACGGATGTGGATTCCTGCCAGAGGGCTATAAGGGCGATAGAGATAGAGTCTTATTCCCTGAAGCATCCTGCTGCTGAAAGGGATTTCCCGCAAATAGATGCTCTGATTGTCGGCATCAATGTGGACAGGGATGTGCGCAGGGCCCGGATTACGCGCAGGTTGAAGGAACGTCTGGAAGAGGGTATGGTGGAAGAGATCAAGGGACTGTTGAATAAAGGTGTTCCGGCTGAAAACCTGATGTATTATGGATTGGAATATAAATATGTTACCGAGTATGTTATCGGCAAACTTTCGTATGAGGAGATGTTCCGCCGGCTGGAGATCGCCATTCATCAGTTTGCCAAGCGGCAGATGACATGGTTCCGGGGCATGGAACGCAGAGGATTCACCATTCATTGGATAGACGGACAGTTGCCGACAGAAGAGAAAGTAGAGGAGATAGAAAAACTGATGACTGAGGGGCGCTGACTGGATAGGCGTCCTGGTCCCTGGCTTGTCATGAGAGTGCTCCAGTGTAGGACACTATTCTGTCCTGGAGATCTTCCTTAACACTTGTTCCTTGATGATTTTTATTTTCCGCCCGTCGATGGCAATGAGTTTTTCATTGGCAAATGCAGACAAGGTACGGATGGCATTGCTCGTGGTCATATTTGAGAGATTGGCCAGGTCTTCGCGGCTGAGATAGATGCTGAGGGTTGAGCCGTCTTCTTCTATCCCATAACTGTCTTTGAGGTAGAGCAAGGCTTCAGCCAGCCTCCCTCTGATATGTTTCTGGGTAAGGTTCAGCGTCCGGTCATCAGCGATGCCGAGTTCTTTTGCCAGTCTTTGAATGAAATAGTCGCAGATCTCAAAATTCTCGGACATGAATTTCTCAAGGATTTGGATAGGGAAGAAGGCGATAATGCAGTTTTCAAAAGACATGGCAGAGGTCTTATAGTCCTCGTGGGCGAAGGCAGCCCGGTAACTGAAAAATTCGATGGGCTTGATGACCCTTACGATCTGGCTCCTTCCCCCGATGCCATTCTTGAAAATTTTCACCTTACCTTGTATCAGGCACATGGCATAAGTGGGACGCTCAAAATCCTTGTAAATCATTTCGCTTTTCTTGAATCGCCTGACGGTAATATTGTTGAGCAGTATTTGATATTGCTTGTCTGTAAACGATTGCCATAGAGCTGCGATGCTCCGTGTGATTTTCTCTTTGTTGATTTCTATCTTGGATACCATATACTTCTTACCTCAAATGAATTCGCAATCATCATAGTAGTTATTTTTTCAAATCAAGTAAATGCTTCCTTTCTGAATATCTGGAAAACATGAAAAGAGTAATGTTTGTTATCCATATAATGACTCTGGAGGCTTTTCTCTTTCAGAGTCAGATTTAATCATCTGTTATTCTTTGCAAAGTTACATAAAATTAGCGAATGAGATAATCTTTTTGGTGATTATTATATTATAAAACATATTATTCCGATTTTTTGGATAAAAAGCAGAATAATAATTTGCGTCATCCAATCAATTTTATTAACTTTGAGGTGCGATAGGTGGACACAGAGGAGTCTTTCTTTGTACGCATTTATTCGTAGATATTAACAATCAACCTTAATTCAGACCTATGAGTTATCTTAAATTTGAACACGCTCTGATGTCAAATCTCCAGGAATCCTTACAGAAGGAGATTTTGGGTACAAATCGTTCCGGGGCATACTCTTGTTCTACAATTGTGGATTGTAATACTCGCAAATACCACGGGCTGCTTGTCATACCTGTCCCTGAGCTGGATGATGAAAATCATGTATTGTTGAGCTCTCTTGATGTATCGGTCATTCAGCATGGGGCACGTTTCAACCTCGGCTTACATAAATACCAGGGGAATCATTTCAGCCCTAATGGACATAAGTACATACGCGAATACAATTGTGATAAAGTCCCTACTACTTTTTATCGGGTAGGTGGGGTTATCCTCAAGAAAGAGTCTGTGTTCCAGCATTATGAGAACCGTGTTCTCATCCGTTATACCCTGGTGGATGCCCATTCGGATACCACCCTGCAATTCCGCCCTTTCCTGGCTTTTCGCAGTGTCAGGCAGTTTACGCATGAGAATAGTGCTGCCAGCCGTGATTATTCGGAGGTGGAGAATGGTATCAAGACGTGTATGTATGCAGGGTACCCTGACTTGTATATGCAGTTCTCCAAAGAGAATACCTTTCATTTCCAGCCGGACTGGTATCGGGGTATTGAATATCCGAAAGAACAGGAGCGGGGATATGCATCTGATGAGGACCTGTATGTGCCCGGTTATTTTGAAATGGGGATCAAAAAGGGAGAAAGCATTGTGTTTTCTGCCTCTACGACGGAGAGTAAGCCGCATGGCCTGATGGCTCTTTGTGAGAAGGAAATAGGCAAGCGGGTTCCTCGTAATAATTTCTTCCATTGCCTGGTAGACGCGGCTCATCAGTTTCATATCCATGAGGGCAATGGCGACAGGTATATCCTGGCTGGCTATCCCTGGTTCAAATGCCGTGCGAGAGATACTTTCATCGCTCTTCCGGGACTGACCCTTTCCATCGATGAATACGACTACTTTGAATTGATCATGAAGACTGCCGGTACGGCGCTGGAGGAGTTCATGAAGCATCTGCCGTTGACCAAGAAAATTTATGAGATTGATAAACCTGATGTTCCTCTCTGGTGTGTCTGGGCAATTCAGCAGTATGCGCATGCAGTGGGCAGTGACAGGTGTCTGAAGATGTATGGCTCCCTGCTGAAGGATGTCCTCCATTTCCTGATCGGTAATCAGCATCCGAATCTTCAACTTCGTGAGAATGGCCTTCTCTATACTGAGGGAAAGGAAGTGGCGATGACGTGGATGAATTCTACCGCCAACGGACGCCCTGTGGTCCCCCGGACAGGATATATCGTGGAGTTTAATGCGCTGTGGTATAATGCCCTTTGTTTCGGTGCTGAATTAGCGGCCCTGGCCGGAGATGCAACTTTTGCGGAGGATCTGAAACAACGGTCTGAACTTGCAAAGGTGAGTTTCCTCAAAACTTTTGTCAACAAGTGGGGATACCTTTTCGATTTTGTAGATGATGAGACGCCGGACTGGAGTGTCCGCCCGAATATGGTATTCGCAGCTGCATTTGATTATTCTCCTTTATCCAAGGAACAGAAGAGAGATGTGCTGGACTTCTGTACGCGGGAATTGCTTACTCCTAAGGGCCTGCGATCCCTCTCTCCAAGAAGTGACGGCTATAATCCTATCTACGTTGGCCCTCAGAGCCAGCGTGATTATGCCTATCATCAAGGGACGGCATGGCCGTGGCTGGAGGGATTTTATATTGAGGCTTGTATCAAACTCTTCAAGCGCAGCCGGTTAAGTTTCCTGGAGCGGCTGATGGTGGGATACGAGGATGAGATGTCCACTCATTGCCTCGGAACAATCTGTGAGTTCTTTGATGGCAATCCTCCGTTTTCAGGCCGTGGCGCTATTTCCTTTGCCGTGAACGTAGGTGAAATCCTGAGGGCTCTCGAACTTTTGGAACAAGCTAATAATCAAACGAATCAACAATAACTAAGGAGGGAGGATCAATATGAAAGTTTTAATGTTTGGATGGGAGTATCCTCCTCACGTGTTTGGCGGACTGGCCACGGCAAATTATGGGATTACTGAAGGCTTGCATGCCCAGGGGGATATAGAGACGACCTTGTGTCTGCCCAGACCCTTCGGTGATGAGGACCATTCCTTTGCTCATATTGTGGCAATGAATTGCGTGCCGATTGCTTATCGCAATGTCGATTACAACCTGGTGAAGAGTCGCGTCGGTAATCTGATGGATCCGGATATGTATTTTAAATTCCGTGATCATATTTATGCAGATTTCAACTATATGCATGTGGATGATCTTGGCTGCATGGGATTTGCGGGAGGATACCCTGCCAATCTGAATGACGAGATCAATAATTATTCCATTATTGCAGGGGTTGTGGCCCGTACGATTGATTTTGATATTATTCATGCACATGACTGGCTGACTTATCCTGCCGGCATCTATGCAAAACAGGTGAGCGGCAAACCTTTGTGTATCCATGTGCATGCCACTGACTTCGACCGGAGCCGTGGCCATGTCAACCCTACGGTCTATGGCATCGAGAAAGATGGTATGGATCATGCGGATTGTATCATGTGTGTGTCAGATCTGACACGCCATACCGTGATCAATGAGTATCATCAGGATCCGCGGAAGGTGTTCACCGTTCATAATGCGGTTTACCCTTTGAATCCTCAGGCTGCTGCCTTGCCTCGTCCAAATCATTTGAATAGGGAAAAGATCGTTACTTTCCTGGGACGGATCACTATGCAGAAGGGTCCGGAATATTTCGTGGAGGCCGCAAATATGGTGCTGCATCGTACGCGGAATATCCGTTTCTGCATGGCTGGCTCTGGTGATATGATGGATGATATGATCTTCCTGGCTGCTGAGCGGGGGATCGCTGACCGTTTCCATTTCCCCGGATTCATGCATGGCAATGATGTGTATAAGTGTTTGAAGGATTCTGACGTCTATGTGATGCCTTCGGTGAGTGAACCTTTTGGGATCTCTCCGCTGGAGGCTATGGAGTGTGGCACGCCTACGATCATTTCCAAACAGAGTGGATGTGCTGAAATCCTTCATAATTGTATAAAAGTGGATTACTGGGATATTCATGCTCTGGCGGATGCCATCTATTCTATTTGCCATAATGAGAGCCTTTTCGAATACCTCTCGGAAGAGGGAAAGAAGGAGGTGGCCGGAATCACGTGGGAGAAAGTGGGCAAATGGATCCGTGAACTCTATCTGAGGACGCTGGGGTGGAAATAACAGATTATTAACTGATCTCTATATCAATCTAAAACATCAATATAATGAAAACAATTTGTTTATATTTCGAAATACATCAGATCATTCATCTGAAGAGGTATCGCTTTTTCGATATTGGCACTGATCACTACTATTACAATGATTTTGCAAACGAACAGTCTATTACCCGTATTGCTGCGAATAGTTATATGCCAGCCCTGGAGACCTTGCTTCAGATGATCAAGGAGAACCATGGCTATTTTAAGGTGGCTTTCTCTTTGAGTGGAGTGGGTATCGAGCAGTTGGAGGTGCATGCTCCGCAGGTTCTGGAGAAACTTCAGGAATTGAACAGTACTGGTTGTGTGGAATTCCTCGCGGAACCTTATTCTCATGGCCTCTCTTCGCTGGCTAATGAGGAGAGTTTTAAGGCTGACGTCAACAAACAGGTGGCTATCATCAAGGAGTATTTCGGACAGACTCCTGCAGTGCTTAGAAACTCTTCTCTGATCTATAGTGATGATATTGGTGGACTGGCTGCCCAGATGGGCTTTAAAGGTATGCTCACGGAGGGTGCCAAGCATGTGCTGGGATGGAAAAGTCCGCATTATGTGTATCACTGTGCCCTGGCCCCTGACTTGAAGCTGCTGCTGCGTGACATCAATTTGAGTGATGATATTTCCCTGCGGTTCAATAATACGACCTGGAGTGGTTATCCTTTGTTCGCTGACCGGTATATCGACGAGATTGCTGCCCTTCCGGAAAAAGAAAATATTATTAATATTTTTATGGAACTTTCGGCTTTGGGTATCTCTCAGCCTCTTTCTAGTCATATACTTGACTTTTTCAGGGCGTTGCCGGAATTTGCCAGGAAACGGAATATAAGTTTCTCTACTCCTTCTGAAATTTTTGCTAAAGAGGAGAGCATAGATGTTCTGGATGTTCCGGATACGTTGAGTTGGATAGATGAGGAGCGTGATGTCAGCCCTTGGCTGGGTAACCCGATGCAGCGTGAAGCTTTTAACAAACTCTACAGTGTGGCTGACCGTGTCCGTATCGCGAATGATCCGCGAATTAATCAGGATTGGGATTATCTTCAGGCCAGTAATAACTTCCGTTTCATGACTACCAAACCGAGTAATGTGGGGCTTGACAGGGGTATTTACAGTAGCCCTTTTGATGCCTTTACCAACTATATGAATATCCTTGGAGATTTTATTAACCGGGTGGATGATCTTTATCCGGAGGAAATCGATAATGAACAACTGGAGGGAATGTTGACGACTATCAAGAACCAGGGGGATGAAATAGAGGCGAAAGATACTGAAATCACACGTCTTCATGCTCAGATAGAAAAGACACAGACGGCATTGGACGACATGCGCAAGAAATATGAAAAGGAAGCTGAAAAGGTAGCCGAAATATCACAAAAAAAGACTGGAAAAACAACGGAGAAGAAAAAGTTGGCGGTGAAAACTCCCATACTTGGAAAGGGTGATGAAAAGAAGGAGGATAAGAAGGGAAATGAAGGGAAGAAACCTTCTTCGCCTGTTTCTACAGATCCCGGAAAATAAAATAATCATTTATGCAAGTCGTAAATCCCGGCTTTTCTGGTGTCCTCTATTGATGCTGTCGGTATGGGACTATTGAAAAACCGGGATTTCTTTATATTTGTCGATGGTGGCTTAGGGGGTAGAGCAATTCTTTTTCTTTCTGTGCAGGGTCAAAAACCTGGAACATTGATTTGCATATTTCCTGAAGATTATGTAAATTTGTCTCCATGAATATCATCAGGGAACTTAAGAACAAGAAGCATCCGCATGTCTTGGGCGGATTGGATATATTTAAATATATCGGTCCCGGATTATTGGTTACAGTTGGTTTTATTGATCCTGGCAATTGGGCCAGTAACCTGGCTGCTGGTTCTGAATATGGGTATGCTTTGCTTTGGGTGGTCACCTTGTCTACCATTATGCTGATCGTATTGCAGCATAATGTGGCGCATCTGGGAATCGTGACGGGACTCTGCCTGAGCGAGGCAGCTGTGAAATATACGCCGAAATGGCTGGGACGACCGATCATCGTCAGTGCGGTCCTGGCAAGTATTTCCACTTCTCTGGCAGAGATCCTGGGGGGAGCTGTCGCCTTGCAGATGCTTTTCGGAATCAATATTCCGACGGGGGCTATTCTGGTTACCTGTGCCGTTCTGGTCATGATCTTTACGAATTCCTATAAAAAGATGGAACGGGCGATTATCGGCTTTGTGTCCCTGATCGGTTTGTCTTTCATTTATGAACTGTTTTTGGTGCATATTGACTGGGGAGCAACACTGTCCGGTACGTTTGTTCCCGTCGTGCCTCATGGATCACTGCTCATCATCATGAGTGTGCTGGGGGCAGTGGTTATGCCACATAACCTTTTCCTGCATTCGGAAATTATACAGAGCCGGGAGATTAACCTCAAGGGAGATGCCCGGATCAAGTATATGCTCAAGTATGAATTTTTTGATACCCTTTTTTCCATGCTGGTAGGCTGGGCCATAAATTCAGCAATGATCATTCTGGCCGCTTCGACTTTTTATGAGCATGGACAGCATGTGGATGAACTTTCGCAGGCGCAGGCTATGCTCCAGCCTCTTTTAGGGAATAATGCTGCTACAATCTTTGCCATAGCCTTGCTCCTGGCTGGCATTTCGAGTACGATCACCAGCGGAATGGCTGCGGGGAGTATCTTCTCTGGGCTGTTCGGGGAATCCTATAATGCTCATGACACGCATTCTATTGTAGGGATCGTCATTTCTCTGGGAATTGCCTTGTTGATGATCTTCTTTATTGGCAATCCTTTCCAGGGATTGATTTATTCTCAGATGGTGCTCAGTATCCAACTCCCTTTTACGGTTTTCCTGCAAGTGCGGCTGACTTCGTCTAAGAAGGTAATGGGGAAATATGCCAACCGGCTATGGAATACGATCTTTCTGTACTCTTTGGCTGTTATCGTCACTGCTCTGAATATCTGGCTGCTGGTCAACCAGTTTACCAACTGACTTTCTTTGCCTTCTTTAAATTACCAGGTGAATACTGGAGCAGAGACTATAGACCAGAGAAAAAGAGTACTTTCCTGTAATCATTCGTTGATTAAGATTTACGGTTGTCTTTCTTCTCGCTGTCAGGAAGTCCTTTGTCGATGATTTTATACTCTTATTAAGGTGTTATTGATGGATTGATGGGGATAATCACTAATAATAAATATGTTAAAAAGTATATGCAATCGTTAAATAGATATTATAAATATAGAAATATCTATATAAATAATAGGGTGACATGGAAAAATGTTAATTTTGCACCCGATAAATAAAAAATATATTTGCTATGGCATTTCAAGGCAATTTGAGCCGTGACAATCGTCATCGGCTCAGTCTCTTAGGGCTTATTGTAACTTTAGGTATTGTCTATGGAGATATTGGAACTTCTCCCCTCTATGTGATGGGGGCCATCGTAGGAGCGGCCCGTGTCATTGATCCTGATTATATTATCGGGGCTGTTTCCTGTATCATCTGGACGTTGACTCTTCAGACAACGGTCAAGTATGTTATTCTGGCTTTGCAGGCTGACAATAACGGTGAGGGTGGAATACTTGCACTGTATGCCTTGATCCGGAAGCACCGTAAGAAGGGTCTTTACTTGCTGGCGATCATCGGAGCCAGTACGTTGATCGCAGATGGAGTCATCACTCCTTCCATTACCGTGATGTCTGCAGTTGAAGGACTGAAGAGTTATGCTCCTTCCACGCCTGTTATCCCTATCTGCCTTTGTATTATCACGGTTTTGTTCTTTATCCAGCAATTCGGTACAGAGAAGATCGGGCGTCTGTTTGGGCCTTTGATGCTGATTTGGTTCTCAATGATCGGCATACTGGGATTGATGCATATCGGCGATTATACACGTATACTTTATGCCTTTAATCCTTATTTTGCCATCCGCCTGCTCATTCATAGCCCACAATGGTTCTTGATATTAGGTGCAGTATTCCTTTGTACTACGGGTGCTGAGGCCTTGTATTCTGACCTTGGGCATTGTGGAGTGAACAATATCCGGGTGAGTTGGATTTTTGTCAAGGCCATGCTGCTTCTCAGTTATCTTGGACAGGGTGCCTGGATCATCGCTCACCGCGGAAGTCTTTCTCCTGATGTGAATCCGTTCTATGCGATCATGCCTCATGGTATGTTGTTCTTTGGTATTCTCATGGCTACCATTGCTGCTATTATTGCCAGTCAGGCTCTGATCAGTGGGTCTTTTACCATTTTCAGTGAAGCCATGAATTTGTCTTTCTGGCCACGTCAGAAAATTAAATACCCTACAGAGATCAAGGGTCAGTTATATATTCCAATCGTGAATCTCTCTCTCTGGATATGTGTTTCCTTAGTGGTTATCTTTTTTGGAAGTTCTTCTCGCATGGAGGCTGCGTATGGACTGGCCATTACCATTACGATGTTGATGACTACGCTTCTTCTCCGCGAATATATGCTTCAGCGGCATTTAAGTAAATGGTTCGTATTTCCTGTCATTGCTTTCTTTGTATGTATGGAGTCGATATTCCTGGTTGCAAATTTGTTCAAATTTGTCCATGGAGGATGGGTAACCTTGACACTGGCAGGCATTATCTCCTTTATCATGTATGTATGGTATAATGCTTCGCGGATTCGGAATAGTCAGGTGCAGCCTTTGGATATTCGGAAATATTATCAGGTGCTTTCGGATATTAAGGCTGATAATTCGATTCCAAAATTTGCTACTAATGTTGTCTATCTAAGTAAGTTGAGTAAGGATAACGAAGTGGAACAGAAGATTATGTATTCCATCATCAATAAACATCCTGTCAGGGCTGATCATTATTGGCTGCTTCATGTGTCTTACGAGGATGAACCTTCCACATTGGAATATACTTTTACCCCGTTGATACCGAACACCCTTTTCCGGGTCAATCTTCGACTTGGCTTCCGTGTCCAGCCATACGTTAATCAGTATTTCAGGCAAATCATAGAAGACCTGGTGGCTAATCATGAGTTTGACTTGTCCAGTTGTTATCCTTCTTTGAAGAAGGAGGGTATTCCTGGTAACTTTGTGTTCATCATCATTAAGCGTATTTATTCCTCGATCAGTTCTTTGTCTATGTCGAGAAGATTGGTGATGGGGTCTTATACCTTCTTGTCCAACCTGAAGCAAAGCATACCTGCCGCTTTTGGACTTGATACCAGTAATATCCGGATAGAGAAAGTGCCGCTGATCGTCAAGGCAGGAGGTCTGAGCCGTATCCAGAGAAAACCGGAACCGGAAGATGAAGGGTCTGAGTCTTGATCCTTTCTGCCCAGACGTTGCCGGGTAATTTGATGGAGACAGCCGGTAAGATCATAAGATGATAACTCATGATTTTACCGGCTGTATTCATCCTGCCTTATGTGATGGTCTTTCAGATGCTGGGGTAGGAGCTGACAAAACGGTTTATCCAATCATTGGATGAGTGCAAATCCTGCTTTTAGCTTGATGATATTCGGATAACAGTTGATCCATGATTTCATTTACTGTTTCAATGGAATGAAGAGAGGAAGAAACTTGACCGATTTCAAGTTCGCCGTTTTCTATGTCTCCTTCGAAGATACCCTTTTTTGAAGCTTTCTCTCCAAGAATCGTGCGGAGTTCTTCTGCTCCGGCACCCTTGTCTTCCGCTTCAGCGACACGCCGGAAGAGTGCATTCTTGACTAACCGGGTAGGGGCAATTTTTTTCAGGCAGAGCATCGTGTCACCTTCAGACAGGGAGAGGCATTTCTCTTTGAAAGCCGTAGAGGCTGAACTCTCTTGTGACAATGCAAAACGGGTCCCTATCTGTACGCCGTCAGCACCTAACGCTTCCATCGCTAACAGGGCCCTTCCGGAGGCGATGCCTCCTGCTGCAATAAGGGGTAAATTGGTAACTTCCCTGATCTGTGGAATCAAGGTGAGGGTGGTCGTCTCCTCTCTTCCGTTATGACCGCCGGCCTCAAAGCCTTCAGCTACGATGGCATCTACACCGGCTGCTTCACATTTCTTTGCAAAGATACTGCTGGAAACAACGTGGGCGACTTTTATTCCTGCATCATGGAATCTCTGGGTATAAGTTTTAGGACTTCCTGCTGAAGTGAAAACAATCTTTACTCCTTCGTCAATGATGAGTTGGACAAGAGTTTCCATTTCTGGATACCTCAGAGGGATATTGACTCCCCAAGGCCGGTGTGTAGCGGCATTCATTTCCCGGATATGTTCCCGCAGGACATCCGGATGCATAGTGCTTGCACCCAGCAGACCCAACCCACCGGCATTACTTACTGCCGAGGCCAGTCTCCATCCACTGCACCAGGCCATTCCTCCTTGAATGATGGGATATTTAATATCAAATAGTTGGGAGATTCTGTTATTTTTCATTGTAAAGTAAATGGGATTCTTCCATCTTCGTTGGATCTTTTAATAAGGTAGGGGGCCTCCTCGTAAATCAAGTATGTCCCTGTTTCTACTCTCTCGTCAGGCGCTATGTACCATAGAGGATCTCTCTATGCACCATCCGGCCCCT
>DHOX01000012.1:50392-52351 GCA_002409785.1 Prevotella sp. UBA5379
ATCCGGCCCCTCTCTATGCACCATTGAGGTCAACTCAATGCACCATTCAGGATTTCTCTATGTACCCTCCGGCACCTTCTTAAATGTTGCAGGGATTTGGCAGGTGTATGATGCTGCCCTTATCTGAATTCAATAGAATGAGTTATACTGTATTTATTTGCCTTCACTCTGGCTTCATAGAGGATTTATGCCTTACTGGATCTTGTTTGAATGTGAAGTCGTTTTAGATTCATGCTTTTTGTCCTGGTTTTTGGCTAATACCTTGTCAGACCTGGATGTTTTATTCTGAAGTCTGGATGTGCCTTTAGGATGCTTGGTGGAGTCAGTTTTCTCCTGTTCCTGATCATTCTTACTGTTATCATCAGTCTCCTGGTCAGTTCCCTGGTCCTGGTCATCCCCGTTATTCTCATCCGTAGATTCATCCATTTGGGTATCACTGCTCCCTTTATATAGATAGATTCCCTTGCCATAACCGATCCGGTATTTATTAGTGTCAATGGTATAAGCAAAGGTCTGTCCACCTTTATAAGTGGCGATGATCTGTCCGTTCTGAATATTGAATGTACCTGTAGAGATACCACTATTGTCCTGGCTCTTGATATGTGTCCCCGAGATGATCAGTTGTACGGTACCGTAAGGGGTCTGTCCTACCCATGTCCCTTGCAGCCAGTCATAATTATTATCGTCCTCGTCGACGTCATCCGATGTGGTGTCCTGTGCTGCACTGTCTTCCATTGCTGGAGCCTCGGTCAGACTGCTGTCTGAAGGGCTGCCCGGCTGGTTGCTTTTACCTGAGTGCCTGCCAAGGACAAAAGCCAGGATGATCACACAGATAACGATTCCTGCAATGATCAGATTTTTCCTCTTCCTGACTTCTTTAGCTTTTTGTTCCTCTTCTTCTTCAGAACCCTTCCCTTCGGGTTTCTGATTTTCGGCAGCTGGTCCTGCAGAGCCGTTTCGATGAGGCGTGTCTTGGAACTGGCGGTTCCTGTCCTCCTCCATACGCTGCTGGTTTTGGATCCTCGGATCAGGTATGTTAACAGGTATTTCGGGGGGTACCTGACGAATGGCTTCTTCTTGCCTTTCTTGTCCGGCGTTATGGGAAACGATCGTTTTGGCCGTCGTGGATTTTCCTTTCCTTCCTATCCATTTTAAATATTGGATACAAAGGGTAAGGATACCAAATATAATGACGTATAATAATAATATTCTAAGAAATACCATGACCGATAGTTTAGTTGTGCAAATATACGGTAAATCGATTTGACCGCAAAATAAAATTTCACTTTTTTCAATCACTTTGATGAATACTGAGTTTAATTTATAACTATTTTTGCAGAAAATGATTATATTTGCAATTCGAATTGTTTCTGACCGGGGGCGGGAGGCTGAATATCCCGGAATGATGACGAACTGTTCTGGAACTGATGGAGTCCCGTCTGCACATATCGGCACCGGTTTTCCAGCAGGGGTCTTTGCCTTGACAAGATAGTTGACCGGGAGACGCGAGTTAATGGCTATCCGGTCAGATTAGGTCAGTTTTTCAATAGTATTTTTATGGATAAGAACAGAATCACGCCCTGTCACATCATAGCTCTGAAAGATCATGAGATCTTCGTGTTTGGCAGTAATATCCAAGGCCGGCACTACGGCGGAGCTGCCCTTGCAGCCTGTCGTTATTATGGGGCTGTCATGGGGCAGGGGGTAGGCCTTCAGGGTCATAGCTATGCTATCCCGACCATGCAGGGTGGAATAGAGACCATCCGGCCTTATGTCAATGATTTTATCTCTTTTGCCCTCCTGCATTCCCATTTGCATTTTCTAGTCACTCGTATCGGTTGTGGAATTGCAGGTTTTACCCCTGAAGAGATTGCCCCTCTTTTTATGGGTGCAAAAAAAGTGGAGAACATCAGTTTGCCTGAAGATTTCTGGAAGGTGATCGGAGAACCCTGACTGCGG
>DHOX01000012.1:52525-53447 GCA_002409785.1 Prevotella sp. UBA5379
GGAGGAAGGTAATGGCAGGATCTGAAAATGAAGACATCGAAAATGAATAATGCAAGGAATGAGGAGATGATGCAAAAAGCAAGTCACCGCCAAGACGAAGATCGCAAGTGGGAGGTGTTGTCCAGTAAATATCTTTTTCGTCGTCCATGGCTGACGGCTCGCGTTGACCGGGTAAAATTACCCACCGGCGTGATCAATGATGAATACTATGTCCTGGAATATCCCGACTGGGTCAACACGATAGCGATCACCAAAGAAGGAGAATTTGTCCTGGTCCGGCAATACCGGCATGCCCTTGGAGAGACCCGCTTTGAACTTTGTGGAGGGGTATGTGAAAAGGGGGAGACCCCATTGGAAGCTGCTCAACGGGAATTATGTGAAGAGACGGGCTTTGGAAAGGGGACATGGAGGAGCTATATGACACTTTCCGCTAACGCCAGTGCGATGAATAACCTCACCTATTGTTTCGTGGCTACGGATGTGGAACGGGTTGCTGCCCAGCATTTAGACAAGACGGAGGATTTATCCGTTCATCTGATGAACCGCAAGGAAGTATTTCAACTTTTACAGGCCGATGAGTTCAGGCAGGCTCTTATGGCCGCTCCTCTCTGGAAGTATTTTGCCATTACCGGGATGCCTGAATGATCATCTGGAAAAGAAAGGTTCGGAAAGGCTTGAGCCATCGTGTGCCTGACAGGATTAAACGTGAGGAGAATGCTCCTTCTTCCTTCAATTTGTAGTGGAAGAGATGATTAAGCAGATAAGTCTTGCCACATCGGCGAGGTCCGGTCACGATCTTAACCAAATTACACTGATGTGCGCCTGACAGGAACATAAATCGTAAAATATGTTAAAATAGAAAGCAATGAGTATAACTCGTAATACATTAATAATCAATATTTTAACATGATTTCATAAATAG
>DHOX01000012.1:53631-54590 GCA_002409785.1 Prevotella sp. UBA5379
AAGTCGCCAAAAAGTCGCCA
The DNA here is from genome assembly GCA_002409785.1 of Prevotella sp. UBA5379. GTDB lineage: Bacteria > Bacteroidota > Bacteroidia > Bacteroidales > Bacteroidaceae > Prevotella. Next base: position 53,652 of record DHOX01000012.1, read on the forward strand.
AAAAATTTGGAGTATTTCTGCAAAAAAACTATCTTTACAAAAAATTAATTTAAGCTTTATGGCGACAATCGAATTGTCATTATCTAAGAAAGCAACTAAAATCACAAATGAGGCTGGTCAAGTGAAGATGCTATATGAAGTTATGATACGTTTCTTCCATGGGCACATCAATCTCCATGCTAAATCAGAGGTGTTTGTATCTAAAGATTTCTTTGAGTACTATATTGACAAGAAATTATGTGACAAGATTGGGATAAGGGTACCCGCTAAAATGGAAACTGCAACAGAGGCTGAAGCATTGAAACGAGGCTTGCAAATGCGCAATGTTGGCGATATTGTAATACGTAAACGTGTAATCACGCCAGATGTTGTTTATCATAGAGAACAGCAGAAACGTATCAATGGTATAAAGGAAACTATTGTTGAGGCTTTTGAAAAGGCAGATAAGCATAATATCAAAATTGACTGGCTGAAAGGCATTGTAGAGAAGTACAATCATCCATCCGAAACAGAGAAGAGAAACTGTACAGACTTTTTTGATACTATGCAAAACTATTTGGAGGCTAAGCATTTTTCGGTCATGATGGAACGACACTACAAGGTGTTGGCTCGTAGTGTTGGCAGGTATGTGGCATTTGTGAGAGCAACCAATAAAAAGCGTAGGCACTTTTCTTTTGATGTTGAGAAATTGACTAAAGACGATATTGAGGACTATCGAGATTATTTGCGCAACGAGAGCGATTTAGCAGCAGAACAACCAGCATTGTTCGCTCGCATTGTGGATAAATATCCTGACTACTTTAAGTCAAATCGCTTTGAGATCCATCCAAGAGGCGAAAATACGATCTTTAAATTCATGAAAGAACTTAAGGCTTTTTTCAACTGGCTTAACAAAACCGAACGCACTAGTAATAGACCTTTTGAGAAAATTGAGTTAGG
>DHOX01000003.1:0-580 GCA_002409785.1 Prevotella sp. UBA5379
TACAGGATCAAGGAACAACTGATTTGGCAAACATTGATGAAGATTTTTTTTGTTTTTGAAAAAAATGGATGAAAAACTGTCCGAAATCATAGAAAAAATGTATCTTTGTATCGCAATACTCCTTTTACAAAGAGTAAAGGAGTTGTTACGTCCAGGCTATGAGCCTGAAAAATAGTGAATTACGAGTATTAAAAGATACGAGTATGGTAAATAGGGCTTCAATATTTTCAAATACGCTGGCACTATCGGAGAGGGCAGCTGGCAAGGACATAAAATAATCAGGGAAGCTATGAAACTGGATGGTACAGTGACCCCGACTATAGCCGACGAAAACAGTTGTTTTCCAAAGGGCAAACACGTTACTTGGATTGACGGAGAGTCGGGTCAAGCGATAGAGAGAACGTCTCGGGAGGAAGAAAAGATCAGTCAGAAATGGGCTGAGGATCCTGCCTCGTGGGGCTATCTGTTCGTCCACAGCAAGAAGGTGGAAAAGTTTGAGGCCGAGGTGAACAAGGAGGGTCACTGCCGTTGCTTTGTCCACCGGTCCGTTTTCTACGAGAAAGCCAGACATGGCGTCAGG
>DHOX01000003.1:756-2876 GCA_002409785.1 Prevotella sp. UBA5379
GAGAAAGCCAGACATGGCGTCAGGAAGATAGAGAAACCTTCAATCAGTGGTTTCGTCTTCCTGCAGGGCAGTACCAAATTTCTTCGACAATACCTGCATGAGCATTATCCTTTCCTCCATCTGATCAGGGATCACAACACCGGCGTTCCGGCAGTCATCCCCGACGGTCAGATGCAGCCTTTCATGCAGATCATGAAGGACGACCCTACCAGGATCCGGATCCTTCAGAACCCTATCGAGCACTATGCCGAAGGTAATGTGAAGTTACGGGTGCTGACGGGTATTCTGAAAGGTCAGGAAGGCTATGTCATCCGTATAGCCCGTGACCGTAAACTCGTCATGAAGATTGGTGATATGGTCGTGGCTGTCGGGGGTATATATAAGGAAGAATTTGAAGAAGTGAAAAGTATGATGGATGCGGATTGTGGTGATCACAATGATCCCGACAGGAATAGGATAACATTACATCACTGAATCTTGATATTCGTAGCCTTTACCCATCAGTGTATTCGGAAACTGAACCGGACGGTATGCTTACTTATACTTCACACGCAGGGGAAAATCCCAGGCGGACAGTCTTTTGGGATCTCCAGATGCAGGAAATTGCCGCCCGTTATTTGTCTGAAACTTCCTATTTCTTTCCCTTCGTCACTACCCGAAGTCGGAAAGAAGCCCTCAGGAATGTTGTCCTGCAGCGTCAGAACATCAAGCGTAACCTGAAGAAGATCGCCGTAAGATGTAACCTGTCCGTCGTCCCTACCTTTTTGATGACCAGGGATCTTTATATACAATTGGTTCAACAGGCGAGTGTCAGTGACTTGATTTAGCGGACGGGAATCATACTTGACAGGGTGTGAACATCAATTAGACACTTATGAATATTTAACTTAAAAAGTAGCCTGTAATTTGGAAGTTATAAATGGAATTGTTAACTTTGAAATGAAAATCAGAAATTATGGATAAGCAGACTAAAAAAGTGGATGATACCACAAAGCAACAAGCTGGCAAGAAGGTCAGCAAGACCTGGGAAGCAGCAATGAGGCTGAAGGGAAGCATCATCGTTAATGACCCATCATTCCTGTTGTAAATGCGATATTTGATAGATACAAATATTTTTGTTTACTTAGCTCTTGATATTGAGCAACTGAGCCGTGATGTTCAAGCAATAATTCAAGAACCGGAAACGGTCTTGTGCATGAGTGTTGAGTCTGTAAGAGAACTTATAGTTGGTTTTAACAATAAAGGTTTAGGCTCTAGGAGGTGGAAAACAGCAGAAGATTTGGTTAATTCTATTGAAAACGAGTTTTATATTAGTATTCTGCCTTTGAAGAAAGAGCACATGATGACTTATTCTCGGCTTCGTTTAAATAAGGCTCAGGGTCATAAGGATCCTTCAGACCACGTGATTATTTCACAAGCATTGACTGAACATTTACCATTGATTTCCAGTGACACACGTTTCCCTTTTTATCGTAAGCAAGGACTGGATTTGATTTTTAATAAGAAGTGATTCTTTAGTCTGGCTAATTTTTCCTTACTAAAGGATTCTTAAGCATCTAAAATGAGCATCTTTAACGAATCCTTAAGATAAACTGTATTATAGTGTAGTACAGACCTGCCGATGGGCATAGAAGTACTTCCAGACCTTCTTCAGAAAGTTTTTTTCTGAAAAGTTTGCAATTTCACCATTATGATTACTATAGATAATACGGCATTTACTTCCGGCATTTCATTCCCTGATATTTTAGCCGTCCAGACTAAGGCAGAGCTCCTGCAGATCTGCAAGAAACTCGACCTTTATGTCAGTCCGAACCTGAAGAAAGACGAGACTGTCCACCGGGTAGCCGTCGCCATGATGACTAATCCCATCAATATCCTCAGCGTATTCAACAAACAGGAACTCCTGATTGTCAACTTCCCTCCTGTTTCGATCTGGCCCAGCGCGGAGTCAAACCGCCGTCACCCAAACAGTTGAGGATGATGGCCGCCATGCAAAGATTGATGGATGAAGGCGAAGAAAATGGAGCCGCGTTTGGAGAGTGTGGAGATGACTAGGACTATAGTATATGATTGAAGTCACAATTTGGAGGTGACCGAAATGCACCATTTTGGTCCTTGTG
>DHOX01000003.1:3017-5523 GCA_002409785.1 Prevotella sp. UBA5379
CCATTTTGGTCCTTGTGTTCTAAAAAAGACTTTACTTGAATTCGATAGATTAGTTTTCCTCTTTAGGAATAAAAAATTCTGGTAGAACTCAGAAAATAAAAGAATCGGAACAAGGAGATTGCCCGTAAATCTTAATAACTGCCGCAACCTTACGAATCGTTTATCTGACCAGCTGGCCATAAATTAAAATCTCTTCAGTTTTATTCGCAATAAAGAATCAGGGACACTCTGGAGTGCCCTGGTTATAGGGGGTGGACATCAATTGGACACGAACAAATGATAGGTGCTACTGATAGGTGCTACGTTAATTTATAAATTAACAGGTTAAAAGACTACGATATTCTAAAAAATGATTACCTTTGTAAAGGTGTTTCTTTTTCTAGAGAGAAATTAAGTGTTGAATTAATTGTTTTTACAAGCATGAAGCCAATCGTATCCATACATCATTTGGGACCTCTTAAGGATGTTGAAGTTGAGATTAATAAATATAATGTTTTTATTGGTCCTCAAAGTTCAGGTAAAAGTACCCTGGCAAAGGTGATCAGTTTTTGCCAGTGGCTGGAGAAAGATGTGCTCATCAAGCAGGGTAAAGATCATATTGATACTAAATATATTGATAAGAATCTGATTAAATATCATAAATTAGATTCCTATATTTACGATGATACGCAGATAAAATTCAAGGGTAATTTATTACAAATCCTTTTTGACGGCAAGTCTCATAACTGTCAGGTTGATATTGTAGGCGACCTGAAAAAAGCGAAGATGGGAAAGATCTCCTATATTCCATCAGAGCGTAACTATGTAGCCATCCCCAATTTGTCCACGTTGAAAATGGCAGATACATATGTCCGTGACTTTGTCTTCGATTGGTTGTTGATTCGTAGTAAATTTGATGTCAAAAATCAGATTGACTTGCTCGGTCTTGGCATTAAGTATTATTATGATGCTAGCAAGGGAGATGTGATCGTATTGCCGGACGGGAAAACGATAGACATGGATCAGGCCTCAAGCGGAATACAGTCGGCCGTACCGATGTATGCTTTTCTCAACTACAATACAAAGTGGGTATTTGAGAATGAACAGGATATCTCCTTTGATAAATATACCGCGATTCGGAATCTGGCAGACCAAACATTTTTTTCTGACAAGGAAATTGCTGATTTAATGAAAAGAGAATCTTTGAAAAATGATAAAATATTTAGCGACCTGATTAACATCATAATTACTCTTAAAGATAAGAGTGGTTTAAAAGATTCTGTTGTTCGCATAGCAGATTTGACAGAGCGAATAGGAAAGCCACATTATTCCAATTTGATTATTGAGGAACCCGAAGAGAATTTGTTTCCCGAGACACAGTACTATCTGATAAAGGAAATAGCACAGATGATCGATAATAAACGAGATAATACCATTGTTATCACGACTCATAGCCCTTATGTCATGACAACTATCAATAATCTTATTGCAGCAGGTAATATCGTTAGCCATGATGAGAGTAAGAAAGATGCAGTTGAAAATATCTTGCACTGTTCGTCATATATCCGTTATGAAGACTTGTCAGCTTATGGTATTAAGGATGGGAAAATTCATTCGATCAAGGATGATGAATTTCAGTTGATTTCAACAGATGAACTCGATAAAGCTTCAGAATGCATATCCGATGACTATTCAAAACTTCTGGAACTATGATTGCAATACCGGATAAGTGTGAGGTCGATACAGAAGGCTTAGAGGTCGTTTTCGAGGAGAAACACAGGAAAATGATTTACCATAATCCTAAAAAGAAAAAATGCCGGAAGATTCAGGTTGACGGTTGTGTGATTACCGAAGGATTACGATGTGATAAGTTGCTTCTTTATGGGGATAATAATGAAAGTTCAGTTGAAAGTTATGTTGAGTTAAAAGGTGAGGACGTGTCACATGCTATCGATCAGATTCTGACTACAATTCCGCAAATTCATAAGAAAGACAACAAAGTTCAGGCCTTTATTGTTCCGACAAATTATAGTCCTAATATTAGTGGGAAGAAACAGAAAATGATTCAGGAATTGAAGAAAAAATATGGTAAGGATTCACTACTGACGATCAAAAACAAAATATGTGAGTGTACCATTTGAGTCGGCAATGACTGTTAATAGTTCTTCCATTATAATCTTATCGTAAGCGTTCAGAATCGGCATCTTGCCACCCACCTCATAAATGTTACATTTGTGCTCACATATACGATCAATGAATGATGTTGAGCATGACAGATTTTGAAAAGCTGTTAAAAGTTGTTGCTGCCGTGACTTCCATGAAATGATCCCCGGCCAGCTGGCCATAGATTAAAATCTCTTCAATTTTATTCGAAATAAAGAATCAGGGACACTCTGGAGTGCCCTGTTTATAGGGGGTGGAAATCAATTGGACACAAACTGGACATTGATTGGATACTTACCATAGATTAATGCTCAGCAGAAAAAGGTAACAGTCCCAAACAGGCATTTTGCCTAAGTCATTCAAA
>DHOX01000003.1:5685-7251 GCA_002409785.1 Prevotella sp. UBA5379
CCCTTAAACATACAACTTCACCACGTTTCTGATAGCGTCTTCCGTTTTCATAGCCTTTGCGATTGTCGGATGCAAAGGCCATTGGTTTTCGGGAGCGCAGCATTTTGGGGAACGTTTTGACAGTAAGTATGCGTATCGGGCGGCGTGGGTAGTCCTCTCCGGTCAAACCACGTTTAGGGCGCAGCTGACCAGGGCATATATCACCAGTGACCAGGCGATGAGCCGGAAGAGGAAAAGGAGCAGGGCATAGACCTTATTTCTCATCTGAGGCCTCCGTTCCTCCGATGACTCCGAGGATGGCGGAGATGATCGTGGCAACGATCTTCAGTACGAGTTTGATTTCTGTGATTTGCATGTGTTGTTTTTTTTGAGGTTTAACGAAATTGGAATTCACTCTGACTCGCCATTAGGCTTGTACGCCGTTCGAACTGCCGTCCGTTTTCGTCGGCTTGTCGTAAGCGTCCATCTCCTTGAGCTTACAGCCGCTCAACAGGGAGTTCATGTGCTTTTTGTTGTCCACGGTCGTAATCGGATGGAACAGCACGTGCAGGCGTTTGACATTGGATGCTACGGAAAAATCCTTCGCCGTTGGGGCCGGGATGCAGTGGATGCCCACCTTGAACGTCCCGAACCGGTCGATATAAATACGCTTGCCTTCCTGCAACCCTTCGCGCATGGCGTCCACGAGGGCGGAGATTACGGCTACGATGTCGGGAAGGGTCACGGTACAGCGACTTTGGATCTTTTCCGCCAGCTTGTTCACGTCGATGGTGTCGGAGGTACAGGGCCGTGCGCACCAGAGTCCGTTGGATTTGTTGCCTTTGTGGTTCAACTGATAGAGTTTGTAAGCTACTGACATAATTTTGAAAATTTAAAAGTGAAACAATATGTGAATTACAGTGCACTGTCAAGTAAGGAACATCCGCCGGTTGGCTCTCCTGGTGGTGTAGCTCACGTGGATCCAGCAGATATTCTCCGGTAATGCGCCACGGGGCTCCACGATGAGTTGGTCGAAATCAGTATGACGGCGAATGAATTCGATGTATTTCAGGGCCTTTTCCGCAGATCCGATATAGAGGTCGGCAGCCTCTCCCCGGCAATGCTGGCTGTCGGGTACTCCCCCAGCCAGGGCATTTACGGCCCGGCTTCTGAATCCGCTGGTCACGATGACGGCACCATAGCGTGCCCTGAGCGGTTCCAGTACATTCGTGCACAGGGCCTGGAGGTTTTTCCACTGTTCCTCGTCCGGTTCGTTGCACAGATCCTTTTTGATGGCAATCCCCGAGCGTTTCATTTCCCACCTGGAAAAGTGAGAAGTAAGCATGATGTTTTCCATATTAGTATAAGTTGGGTTGACAGATGCAAAGATACGGCAAAACGAAGCCTTTGTCAAGGTTTTCATTTATAGTTCAGTGTATAACAACTTTGTAGTAAATACCCTAGTTCATTGTATAACAACTTTGTAGTAAATACCCTAGTTCATGGCTTCAGGATGGATGCCCTCATAACTTTTCATTGCTTAGTGCTCATGCCAGAAATCAGGAATGAGGGTGAGTACGACAGATT
>DHOX01000067.1:0-2208 GCA_002409785.1 Prevotella sp. UBA5379
ATTTTTTAATATTGCTTTACCCGAACACTCCGTAAGGGATCTATGTGAGATTTATCCAAATATAATTATGCCTTTCATGGACGCTTTTTCATTGGATTCTCCTGTATACTTTAACAGGAATAACATCCCTATCAGCAGAGGAATTTTAAGAACTGTCAATGATATCAAGTGTTGCAACAATATGGGTAACTATGCAGAAAAATACCTGGAATCAAAAATCCTTGACTGTTTGTCTATGTTGATTAATCGTACCAACGGCAGTAAAACAGATTTATCACCTGTAAACTTAACCCTGTCAAACAAAATTCATGATGCGCAAGAAATTATACGGTCTCAATATAGAGATCCTCCATCACTGAACAAGTTGGCATCAATGGTTGGCACAAATGAATGTACCCTCAAGTCTGCATTTAAACATGAATTTGGAACGACTGTCTTCCAATACCTCTTTGACTATCGGATGAAATTAGCGGTAAAATATCTGCTTGAAAGTCAACTTACAATAGCAGAAACAGGTATTCTGTTAGGATATAACTATCAGAGCCATTTCTGTACGGCATTCCAAAGGAAATACGAGATGTCCCCCTCGGAATTCAGGAATAGTCAAAAACATATCTAGTTTTGTTCTTATAGGCCTGAAAAAGGTCTCTTTGCCAAATGACAAAGAGACCGACCTATTGCGGAACACTAAATAACATAGGCACATTAGCGTGGATACAAATAGGAATCCTCAATTAAAGTCTCCCGCAACTCCGAACTTTAAATACAACAAGAGGCACAAAATCAAAAAATAAACTTAATACTTCTCTGACGCATAGCCTGACCTTGCGCCAGAACAAATTTTAACACATCCAAACAGTAATCATTATCCCTTTTGAACGCCTTCAAAGGGATTTCAGGCCATCAGATCAGGAAATATTTCAATCAATCTGCATTAGTATTCTTTCCTGACTTCATCAAGAGAAAGACATTTAATACCCATATTTTTCATATCGAAGATATTGGAAGCGGCCACTGCGGGAGTTTTGGCTGAACAGGCATCAGTACAAACTACCGTTTCATAATCATAGCTCATGGCATCATTAGCGGTGCCACGTACGCAGTTAGGATATTGAGTGCCTGCAAGTATGACGGTCTTTACTCCCATCCGCCGAAGAACAAGATCCAACTGTGTACCAAAGAAACCACTATTTCTAGATTTAGGAATAATCAGATCACACTTTTCCGGTTTGAGGCCATCGACAATATCCCCACCCCATGTACCGGGTACACAATATCCCTTTCCTTTCGTAAACAAGGGTATACGCGGGGCATCTACATCCACTCCGGAACGATGGTGCTCACGAATAAGATAAACGATTTTCCAGTTCTTTTCTCTACCGTATTTGATCAGATCCTGGATTGTTGGAATAGTAGCCTTGGCACCGGCCACACAAAGAACTCCTCTGGGATCTACAAAATCATTTTGCATATCAATGACAAGAATGGCAACATCATGCTTTTCCACATCTGCCGTAGGATACTTTGACTGGGCCAATGCGAATACCACACTCATTAAACACACCATCATTAAAACAACTTTCTTCATAAACTTTACTCTTAACGGATAAAACAAAAAGAAATAACAACAGTGCAAAGATACACATTTTGTCACAAAAATCAAATATTAAATAGCATTAATTAACATAATTATTTATTATAACGTCAATAAGAAACAAAAAGGCCAACAATGATGACGATAAGAAGAAAAGAAGCTGTTCCATAAAAGCAGTTGGCTGCCCCACACGGATCGAATGTGCAATATTGCCCTTTCATCAAGCATTCATCCTACAATGATCACAACAACTTTCGAGACACTCACTTGAGTACAAATACGAAAAAAGCCATTCTCATTCCTGTTATGGAATGAAGAAATGGCTTTTTCTAATACAAAGGTTACAATATATCAGTTTTGAGAATATGCTATTCTCTTCTGATTTCTTATTCCGACTTCCTGAAGCCCCCTTTTGGCTGTTGTCACAGGTTATATATTAAGGAGCAAAACTATGCAAGAAGCATCCTTATTTCTTCCCATATCTGATTTTCACATTAAGCGATTGTTCGATCATCCCGATGATCGAATCCAATTTCTCCGTCTGGAAATCACCCGTCAGGCGGATATCCTTATGAGGGCAAGAAAGGGCAACATGATAATAGTCGGATAAATCT
>DHOX01000067.1:2457-27050 GCA_002409785.1 Prevotella sp. UBA5379
TGGTCAATTCCGGATTAGAACTGTTCTTCTTCAGAATGGCAGCCACGCCTTTTCTTACTACCACTCCCCTTCCGGCATCCCTGCTTGAAGCAAAATAGACGGCACCTTGTGCCACGTACACTGTTGTCTTCTCAACCGTTTCGTCCACCAGTAATCTGGTGCCAATGTCATTGATCACATAAGAACTATCCCTGATCGTAAACGGATTCCGGGCATCATGCCTGATCTCCAGGTAGACCTTGCCGCTGACCTCAACGGTCCTGCTGTTCGTTCCCCTATAGGACAGTGAAGCATGCGGTGCCAGGATCACCCTTGTCCCATCCGGGAGGATGCAGGTGGTCTCCGTCGACTGCGCTGTCAGCGTAGTCTTTTTCTCATGGAAATAGTATAATGTCCCCACTCCTATGAGCAACAGGAAGGACGCCGCCATAGCTATCCATTGCCACCTGCGGGATCCGGACTGCAATCCTATACGATGCCTGAATCTCTTGAAAGCCTTATCCGTGTCCAGGTGACCCTTCTGATAATAGGTCAGGACATATCGTAAATCTTTATCCATCATTCTATTCTTCCTCCTATTCCTTTTTAGTCCAATTAGTACGGGCAGTGTTCCATCCCCCCTCAACCCCCAGGCCACCGACGATATTGGATGCGGTAGGACGAATTTGAGATAATCCATTCCGTGCCATTTCATTATTTTCAATCTCGTTCAAGGACTGGAGGAAGTGGTAATATTCCGGCGTCAGACGAATCAGTTCCACCTGATAGGCCTTGGCAAAATCATAATAGACAGGTGCAGGATCTTTATAGACGACATAGACATCATTACTGTTCATATTCAAATGCAAAGTATAAGTTTTCTCCTTGATGGAAGCATTGTCAAAGATACAAAAATTCTGATAGAAGTCATTGGAAAAGCCAAAGGCATCATCTATATCTGACATCGGCATCAGCAAATCCTCACTCTTCGTATCAATAACAGGATAGGAACAAACAGAATCTGTAAAGACTACGGATACGGAGTCCCAGTCTTCTGCATCCTTATACTGTTCATAGTCCTGAAAATCAGAGAATATTTTCTTGCGATTACCATGATCATAATACCCTATAGCGCTGCCTGTATAATTTTTCTGCCTTACCCGTACGGCATAATAACAGTGCGTTTTAGGATCATTCGTAAAAGTAGCCACGAGTTGGTTGTATTTCTCTGCATCCCCATAGTCACTGTCATAGATCGACACTGTCCTCACCTGCAGTGGACTTATGGCCACCGTATCTGGAATAATCGTGGATGCACTGACAGAAGGCAGTCCGTCGCAGGAGACCTGCAGAGATATTCTATCACCCACCTTCTGCCTGCCGGTAATCCGATAATATCCCTTACCCAAGGGCTGCGCAGTCTTCTGCAGTCCGTTCACCCGGTAATCAATGGCTGCATCATCAAGAAAAACTATCCTGACAGAATCTGAATAGTTCCTGACAGGAACACTACGGCTCACCTGAATATAAGTGGTATCCGATACCGTCGGGAAACAGTAAACGACCATCTTGCTTTTATTGCTGAAGGTGTCAATGTCGATATGATCCTTGCAGGAAGCAAGCAACGACAGGAAGAATATCAAATAGAAGAGTCTTTTCATTGTCAGAATTTAATGGTATAACTGAAAGATGGAATAACCGGCAAATAGGCATGGTTCCTGGTGTAGAACTGTCCTTTGCTGTTCTGCTTGACCTCTACATACATGGAATTGAGGTGGCAATAGACATTATAAATACTCAGGTTCCAGATACGTTCATGACCATGCTTCGTGGTATGATGGAAATCGAACCCGACATCGAGCCGGTGATAGGCTGGCAGCGTAAAATTATTCGGACGCTCATAGATAAACTCATCGTCTCCGTAGTCCGAGGGGGAGCCGCCGGGGACTCCAGGTGTATTGATCCATTGTGTAGGGACGGTAATATGATTACCCGAATGATAACACCAGTCTGCAAAGGCAGCAATTTTAGGAGTGATCTTCCAACGGACAGAAAGGTTCAGTTTGTGACGGTTGTCGAATTTGTCATAATACCAGTCCGGATAGAAGTCATCATATTTCCTCTGGTTCCAGGACAACGTATAAGATCCCTGCAACTGCAGGTTATCTGATTTGTAACACGCATCCAGTTCGAGCCCATAATACCTCCCCCTTCCGTCCATGACCATCTTATCCCATCTTGCCGCAGGAGGTTCCAGTCCCGACCAACTGGCATATTGGAGGAGATGACGGCTCTGCTTGTAATAGCCTTCGAGCGAAAACAACCAATACCGGTCAGGGACGTAATACATCCCGACCGTAGCCTGCCAGGAGTGCATCGGCTTGAGATGCTCTGTCGTAGGGATCCAATAGTCTGTGGGAAGTTCCAGAAAGGAGTTGGAGATCTTATGGATAAACTGTGTCATAGCGGTGTAGGAAGCCTTGAAGGACAGATTGCGGACAGGCTGGTACTTAGCGGCAAAACGTGGATCAACATCCATAAAGGTCTTGTTCCCGATATAGAACAGAGAGGTGTTTATTCCCCCGTTAAGGCTCCAATGAGGACTCAGCCTCATCTCATCTTCGGCATAGACATTATATTCCTGGGCCACATGGCGGTTCCTGCTGAAAGTCCTTGCCGTATCCACCTTCGAATCATTACCATAATAACTTATCTGACTTCTGGTCTGAGGACGGAAAATATGCCACGTGAAATCATGGCCGAAACGGATATGATGATGCGGTGAGGGCCGGTAATCAAATGCCATACGGTAGCCGTAATCATTGATCGTAGACTTGTAACCATGTTTGTAATAACTGATGCTTGTCTGCTCCCGTCCATTAAAGAACCGGTCATCTTCCTGCGAGCCAAACCTGGCCATATTATTAGTATATACCACTGAAAAATTAGCAAAGAGTTTGGGAGAAAACTGATGTTCCATAAGCAGGGCCATATTCAGGTTCCCCCAATGAAAATTGTTCTTGGAAATATCCCTGTCGAGAGATCCTGAACCAAAATCATCCACGTATTTATCCTCAGCATCCATTTTATCCTCTCCGGAATAGATACTCAGCGAGAGACGAGTACGGTCATCGAAGATATTTGTCACCTTCGCATTCAGGTCGTGGAAAAAATAATTGAGGGTCACATCATCATCGTCTGCCGCATTAGAGCGATTATATATCATGAAAAACGGACGTGTAAGCAAATCTATCCAACTCCGTCTCAACCCTATATTAAAGGAAGTTTTCCCTTTCCTGATAGGACCCTCAAGATGAAAGCCTCCATCCAACAGCCCTAAACGGTAATTTCCATGGAAGTGATAGAAATCCCCATCATTTGTCCGCACATCGACAACTGAAGATAATCTCCCGCCATAGCGTGCAGGAAAACCACCCTTATAGAAATCGATGTTCTTGATCATGTCCACATTGAAAGCTGAAAAGAGCCCCATGGCATGATTCACCTGATAGAGGGGAGAACCGTCAATCAGAAACAGGTTTTCATCATTATTTCCACCATGCACATAGAGGCCGCTTGCCAGTTCCACCCCCTCAGCCACCCCACTGGTCCGCTGCAGAGTCTTTACCACGTCGGGACTGCTGAGCAGGGAATATTCCGTCTTGATGTCATGCTGGCTGAAGGAGTGCTTTCCGGTCTGTGTGCTCATCAGTGGTGAGTTCAGATCACCGGTAACGACAATTTCATTGATTTTAGCATTTTCGTGCAGGATGAATTTAAAATGCTGGTCTGATTTAAGGTCTATGCTCTCTTCCTGATCGTCAAAGCCGATATAACTGCACCTTACCCGACGGCTTCCTGCGGGAAGGGTGATAGAAAAAAAACCGGAAGAATTGGTCATCGTAGCCAGTCCGGTAGACAGATCCTGAACCGTGGCATTGATCAGCGTCTCTCCATTCTCATCCTCTACATATCCGCTCATGGTATAACTCTGCCTCTCCTTCGGCTGCCTGGCCGGATGATGATCAGGCGGACATTTCTGCCGGGAGACCTTACGCTTGAGCAGCACATAATTTCCTTTAACATCGTAACCGATGTCTGTCCCTTTGAACATTGCTTTCAAAGCCTGATGGAGAGAAATATCTTTAATTGACGGACCTTGATAAGGAAAGTCAAGTTTCAGAGAAGAATCATAGATAAAGTTTACTTTCTTCGTGCGGTGAAGCCATTCCATCTGCTGTCTGATCGTCTTTGGTTTCGCATAGATTACTAAAGGCAAACATAAAAGCAACAGGAATAAAATAGACTTTCTTACTTTCATTATCGTTCTGATTGGTTTCTACACTTATGACGCAGAAAAATCTCCAATCCCCCATAGACATTCAAACATTTTTCGCTCAATACAGCATCATCATCACAAAGTAGATCTCCTTGCGGCTGCCACGAAGTTCTTGCAAGGCTTTGCTGACCTGGTGCTCAACCGTCCTTTCCGATATTCCCAGACTTTCCGCAATATCCTTATATTTCAGGCCGTCCCGCTTGCTCATCAGAAAGATCAACCTGCATCTCTCCGGCAATTTATCTATGGCTGACCAGAGCTTTGCCTCTCTCTCAGACCGCTCCTGGGCCTCATCATCGGTGATGAAGCCTTCCAGATCCTTGGGCTCCATATCAACGACTATGTTTTTTGATTTCCGCAAGTGATCAATACAAGCATTACGGACAGACGCATATAGATAGGATTTCGGATGATCAGACTGGTGCTCCCACAACTTGACGAAGCAGTCTTCCACGACATCTTCCGCCTCATCTATATTACCACATAGATAATGCATGGCATAAAGGCACAGGGGTCGATAAAGAAGTTTAAATGCTGCCTCGATATTCATATAATATTCACTTGCAATGTGCAAAGTTAATAAAAACAATCTTAACGATGAAATTGCAGTCCGGAAAAAGACATTACGAAGCAAGTTTTTCTATTGACGCATCAGATTTCACAAGAGTTAACTAATATCATTCGTAGAAATGCGAACAAAAGTTTGGTGATTTAAAATATTGTTCGTAGATTTGCGAACAATATAAACAGACAAACATCAATAATATGAAGAAAATTGAAATTTTTGATCCGGCTATGTGCTGCTCCACAGGAGTATGCGGCCCGAGTGTTGACAAAGACCTGCTGCGGATGGCAACGCTGATTGATACCCTTAAAAATATGGGCATAGAAATAAAAAGACATAACCTGAGTTCTGAACCACAGGCTTTTATCCAGAACACGGTCATCAAGGAACTCCTCGAGGCAAAGGGGACGGACATCTTGCCGGCAACACTCGTTGACGGTAAGGTTGCCGTGACAGGGAAGTACCCGTCAACGACTCAGATGAGCCAGTGGACAGGCAAGGATTTGAGTATTGTGCCGGCCCATCATCCTTCTGATAAGAATAATGGTGATGGCGGTGGTTGTTGCTGCGGCAGTTGCTGCTGAGTCTTTTTAATAACTGCTTTTCCTGAACAGCTATTGTCTTCAGGATATTCTGATTTCTTAAAAACAATAATGATGATGAAGTCTTATACTTTAAAAAATATTTCTCAACAGAAATACCTGTTTTTTACAGGTAAGGGGGGAGTTGGCAAGACCAGCATTGCCTGTGCTACAGCTGTCTCGCTGGCTGATAGCGGGGAAAACGTGTTGCTGATCAGTACGGATCCTGCTTCTAACCTTCAGGATGTCTTCCAACAGGATATTTCACAGCATGGCACAAAAATAAAAGAGGTGCCTGGACTGACTGTCGTCAACCTCGATCCTGTCAAAGCTGCGGAAGAATATAAAGAACGTACGGTTGCACCTTACCGCGGGCAACTGCCGGCATCTGCCATCAAGAATATGGAGGAACAACTCTCCGGAAGTTGTACCGTGGAAATTGCTGCCTTCAATCAGTTCTCTGACTTCCTTACCGATGCGGACGATGCCCGCCATTATGATCATATCATCTTTGATACCGCTCCCACCGGCCATACACTGCGCATGCTCCAGTTGCCTTCTGCATGGAGTGCATTCATCAAAACCAGCAAGCATGGGGCTTCATGCCTCGGACAACTGTCAGGGCTTGAGGAAAGAAAAGAGGTATACAAACAAGCGGTAATGAATCTTGCTGATGGGAGTAAGACCCGCCTTGTCCTGGTAAGCCGCCCGGAAGATGCTCCTCTGAAAGAAGCTGCACGCTCTTCACACGAGCTGCGCCAACTCGGCATCTGTAATCAGTTGGTGGTAATCAACGGACTGATATTGCACAAGGACAGCAGTGATGCACTTGCTTCTTCCATCTATACGTTGCAACAGAGAGCACTGGCACAAATGCCACAGGAACTTAAGGACTATGATATTGTCCAGGTTCCTCTGCGTTCATACAATCTTTATAACATCCGGAATGTCCGCAAACTCCTGACCTCTGACGAGACTATGGAAGTTCCTGCACCGACAACAGTATTGAAGGAATACAAACATCTGGATGTTCTCATTGATGACATCTTTGCCAGAGGCAAACGTGTGATATTCACCATGGGCAAAGGGGGTGTCGGCAAGACCACCATCGCAACGGAAATAGCACTTGGACTTAAAAAACGGGGAGCAAGCGTGCATCTCACGACGACTGACCCTGCCAACCATATTAATTATCAGTCAGCGATCAATGCAGGCATCAGCGTGAGCAAAATTGACGAGGAGGAAGAACTGGAGAAATACAAGAATGAGGTAAGACGTAAGGCTCGTGAAGCGGGCGTCACTGATTTCCAATACATTGAAGAAGACCTGCGGTCTCCCTGCACCCAGGAGATTGCCGTGTTCCGTGCTTTTGCGGATGTAGTGGAGAAAGCTGACGAGCAGATCGTAGTCATTGACACTGCTCCTACCGGCCATGCTCTGCTGCTACTTGACTCCACACAAAGTTACGATAAGCAGATCGCAAACAGTGAAGGTGATACGCCGGAATCGGTCAAGCACCTTTTACCAAGGCTGCGGGATGAGAAACAGACAGAAGTCGTCATTGTCACACTGCCTGAGGCAACACCCGTTTTTGAGGCTCAAAGGCTGCAGGAAGATCTTCAGAGAGCCGGCATCAGGAATAAATGGTGGGTGGTCAACCAATGCCTGGCCTTGAACACCTCTGATGATGCTTTCTTTAAAGCCAAGGCTTCTGAAGAGATAAAATGGATAGAAAAAGTGAAGGAACTCTCCCAGGGAAATGAGGTCCTCATCGAATGGAAGGGAAAATAGGCAATGGAAGAAAAAAAAGGAATAGGATTTTTCAATAAATACCTGAGTATCTGGGTAATCCTCTGCATTGGCATCGGACTTCTCATTGGCAAGTTCTTGCCGGGGATACCTGAGACATTGAGCAAATGGGAATATGCTCATGTAAGCATTCCCGTTGCTATCCTCATCTGGATAATGATCTATCCGATGATGATGAAAGTGGATTTTCAAAGTGTGAAGGATGTGGCTAAGCATCCTAAAGGGGTTATGATCACGTGCATCGTCAACTGGCTCATCAAGCCTTTCACGATGTTCGGGTTGGCTTACTTCTTCCTGATGGTCGTGTTCCGCCACTGGATTCCGGCAGAGCTCGGACATCAGTACCTGGCCGGAGCCGTACTGTTAGGTGCTGCACCCTGCACGGCCATGGTATTCATCTGGAGTTATCTTTCCGGGGGCAATGCGGCTTATACCTTGGTACAGGTTGCCGTAAATGACCTGATCATATTAGTGGCATTCGCTCCTATCGTAACCTTGCTGCTTGGCGTGGGAGGAGTGAGGGTTCCTTATAACACGCTGCTGATCAGTGTGGCTCTGTT
Source organism: Prevotella sp. UBA5379 (assembly GCA_002409785.1). GTDB lineage: Bacteria > Bacteroidota > Bacteroidia > Bacteroidales > Bacteroidaceae > Prevotella. Next base: position 10,291 of record DHOX01000067.1, read on the forward strand.
TGTCGTTTTGCCATTGGCTGCCGGCATCCTCACCCGGCTGATCGTATCCCGGAAAAGGGGTAAGGATTACTTCGAGAATGTCTTTGTGCATAAATTTGACAGGTATACTACTGCCGGATTGCTTCTTACACTGATTATCCTGTTTTCCTTCCAAGGCAACACGATCTTGAGAAATCCTGTCCATATCATCCTGATAGCTGTGCCATTGATCATCCAGACTTATCTGATCTTCGGCATTGCATACGGATGGGGCCATGCTTTGAAACTTCCGTATCCGATAGCTGCCCCTGCAGGGATGATTGGTGCAAGTAATTTCTTTGAACTGGCAGTAGCCGTTGCCATCAGTCTTTTCGGACTGCAAAGCGGGGCTGCACTGGCCACAACCGTAGGAGTGTTGACAGAGGTCCCGATCATGCTTTCACTGGTCAAGATCGCAAAATCCACGAAAAGATACTTCAACTAGGGGTACCCTCTCCTGGACTGACTAGAGGGCGGGGGAAGTAACCCTACGATTCATGATGATATAAAAAAACTTGAATGCAAATAAATTATTGTTGCCAATTCTTTATTCTGCATTCAAGTCAAGTAAACAGAATCATGAAACGTAAATGCTTCCTCTATCCGCTTGCGCAGGATATGCCCCGCCGCCTACTTCACCTTAGCGGATTCTTCCTTGAAAGCATCCATGATGATCGTAGGATGATGATCACGGAAAGCACCGAGTTTATATTCTCCTTCCAGTTCCGGTGCCCAATAGAAGACACCACGGCAGTGCCCGTTTGTCTGAAAGGCGGCCTTTTCAATCAACTCTTTCAGAAAGGCTTTGCCTACCGCGGCAGAATCAGCATCATACCCTGTCTCCACGATCATTGTCTCTGAACCGTATTTGCGGTACAAATGATTGATATTAGCCATCACCTTAGTGATGGTTTCCTCATCACTGCCGGTAATTTTCGCACACTGATCCCAGTAAGGATAAACACTCAGTCCGATCATATCCCATTTTGCACCATACTTCCTCAAACCGTCAAAAATGAAATCATAGCGTTCCTGATCGGCTCCACAGTCCAGGTGCACAATACATTTTGCTTTCGGGTAGACCTGCTTGACGGCCTTGTAGCCCGCTTCGGTAAAGCCGGCATACTGCCTCATGTTCTTCTCGGCATTCCCTGCCGGCCACAAAAATCCATGGGTGGTCTCATTTCCTATCTGTACCCATCTCACAACTATGCCATGGTCTTTCAATAACCTCAAGGTTGAGAGAGTATGGTCCGTGAGTGCCTTTCTCATCTGAAGGAAGTTCATGTTCTTCCACGCTGCTGGAATGACCTGTTTTCCTGGATCTGCCCACCAGTCACTGTAATGAAAGTCGATCATGATGGCCATGCCCAGCTTTTTAGCGCGGAGAGCCATCTTCAACACGTCATTTTTGTCAGACCATCCACCTTTCGGATGAACCCATACCCTCAGACGTACAGCATTCAGCCCATATTGTCTCATGATCTTCGTGTTCTCTGTCACGACTCCACGAGCATTATACAACTTGATCCCCTCGGATTCCAATTGGGTCGTTCCACTGATATCTGCTCCAAGCCAGAAGGTGTGAGCACCATACATGGCTGAAGAGCAGATCAGGAATAAAAAGAGTCCTAATAATTTGATACGCTTCATATCTTTCAGTTGTTTAGCACACTCTATATTTTCGGCCCATCATAATTGTCCCGCGTAAAATACTGGGTTAAAGTGTATCCATTCTCCTGTGCCTGTTTGACAGCATAGTCCGGAATCGGGAAATATTCACTGGAAGGAGTTCTCCCACTGGCTTTCATGCGAGTGTAGTACTGACCGAATCTGATCAGGTCAATCTTCCGGCATCCCTCATAGAACAACTCATGACCTCTTTCCGTCAGCAGGGCATCCAAAAAGGCAGAGACACTTGAGGTCTTGGAAGCGTCGAGGTCTTCCAGACCTGCGCGGTGACGTACCTGATTAACGCAATCAATGGCGCTTTGAGACACCGTATTATGAGCACGGACATCAGCTTCGGCATACATCAGCAGGACATCGGCCCACCTTGCCAGAGGATAGTCTGTCCCCTGAAAGGAGGTAGCTGTCTCAATAGGATATTTATTAATGATATAACCGTTCCAAAGGTTCCCAAGGTCTTTTGAGGTTACCCAGCCGTTATTGGTGCTGTAATAACTGGTCAGTATCGTCTCTGCTCTCTTGTCTCCTGGCTCAAATGTGTCATAGAAATACTTGGAGATATTAAAGCATTGTCCCCAGCCTCCTCCTTGGTTCACAAACGGGGTCGGATCACCTTTATCATCATACTTCGCAGCATCACCCGGAACGACATACCAACTGGTGGGATTGAAGTTGCCCTCATTTGCCGCACCGGTGGCATTGCTGTTGCAAGAGCACGCCATGATGGTCTCACAATTAAACTTATTAGCAATCTTAAACTGATCTGCATAGGGATTAGTACCCGAAGTAAACAGGGAATAATGTCCATAGAACTGACTGAAGAGGTCGTATGCTTTCTGATAATAACCGCTTTCATGATAACCTTCATTCAGATAATGGCGCATCAGACAGAACCTGGCATAATCTGCCGTGTAACGTCCTTTTTCGCTCTGGGTCTCAGCAACATGCTGGCAGGCATACACCAGGTCGTCTGTGATATACTGAGTCATCTGATCCAAGGTGGGACGCTCCATATCTGCCAGCGCTTTCTCATCATTGACTTTGGCAGGATCGACAATAACCGGCACCGGACCATAGTAATGGAGCAGATAGTACATCATCAGACCACGACATAACCGGGCCTCACCCAGAAATTCCTCTTTCTTCGCTTTCGGAAGAACGGTGGTATCGGCATCCTCTAAGGTTCCGATAATCTGGGTGAACCGGGTAATATCCCTCACTTTATCAAAGTCAGACGGATCAGAACCGGAAGTCCTGCCGACCAGTTTAAGATCGTCAAACTGGCCTGCTGACATTTTCGACCAGGAGCCTCCCCACGAACTGATCGTCCAACTGGCAGACTCATCAGAGGTATCGTCCAGCATACGGTACAGCCCTCCCTCAGCCACATAGAAATTATGCTGCCAGGAGGAGGAATTGAATCCATACCCCCACGTTACGGAGAAGGGTACATAACAATCCATCAGATAGGATTCATAGTCCTTTTCGGTAGCTGGAAATTTATCCGTTGAAAGCTGACCGTATATTTTAGCATCAAAATCATTATTACAACTTGTGACCCCGAATGCGAAAAGACACAAGAGCACTGATATAGATAACAAATTCTTTTTCATAATGCACTTTCTTTTAAAATTGAACTTTCAGACCAAGAGAGAACGTACGTACCATGGGATATTCTGCCTTGCCTCCCTTATAACTACCACCGGTATTTACTTCCGGGTCAAAATTCTTATATTTCGTGATCGTAAACGGATTCTGAGAATCAGCATAAATACGGATGCTCTGAACTATATTTTTCAAATAACCTAGATTGGAGGCATTGAAAGTATAACCTAAAGTGATATTCCTCACTCTCAGGAAACTGGCGTCCTTGTAAAAGACATCCGTTCCGGCTCCACCGGGCAGAGAGGTCGTGGCCAGTCTGTAAGCGATACCGGGAATCGTCCCATTCGGATTGGTCTGGGAATTATATACCTGTGAAACCAGTGTACTCTGATTGGAGGTCTGGTTGGCCAGCTCACGCACATCGGTCCAGTCATAGGAATAATTGTACTTCTTCAGCCCCATCTGGGAGTAGACGAAAATATCAAGATCCCAGTTCTTATAGACGAAAGTATTTCCTAATCCCCAATATATTTTCGGGATCACATTCACCATATCTACATCCTTGACCGTGATCTGACCATCTCCATCGAGATCTTTAATAATCGGACAACCGGGATAACGGTAATTTGCAGGTTGTGAAGCAGGACAATTGCTCATATCTGAATTGATGATGCCGCTCGTTCTATAGAAATACAACGCATTGACCGGTTCATCCTTTCTCTTCTGATAGTCCAGATAGTCATAGTTGGGGAAACGCTTCTTCCAGATGGCATTATAATGTGACAATGTAAGCGTAGAGGTCCATCTGAAATCAGAAAGAACGACATTGGTGGTGTTGATCGTTGCATCCCAGCCATACCTTCTGATGTGCCCTCCATTGATCGGATAGGTCGAAAACATGGAAAGGCCTTCGGTATTGGCATATCCGAGCATGTTGGTGACATCATTCCAGAAATAATCAAAACTGCCGTTTACACGGTCTTTCAGGACAGAGAAGTCAAGACCAATATTCTTCATGGTCGTCTTTTCCCAGGTTACATTCGGATAATCCTTGCTGACCAGATAGTAAGGTACATAGTCTGTCGTGTTGTTATCAAACATCACATGCGTACCAAAAGCACTATAAGCACCATAAAGCGTCGTACCCAGATTATCATTCCCTGTCTCACCATAAGAGGCACGGAGCTTTAGCATGTTAATCCATTTCACGCTCTTGATAAACTTTTCATTGAACATCTTCCAGGCGGCACTCACCGAAGGGAACCAACTGTACTTCTCGCCCTTGAAAAATTTATCAGTACCGTCCCGTCTCAAGGTTGCCGTTACGGCATAGCGGTCCAGGAAATCAAGGCTGACACGTCCGAACTGTGATCTTTTCTCATCAGACGTTCTGTAAGAACTGATGTTCTTCGTTCCGGTTGCCGCAGAGATATTATCATTGTTCAGGGCATCATTGATGTCCGTGTAGGATATTCCCAACCCGTGAGAGTGATTAAAATATCTTCCGAGTCCGGCAACGGCATTGAATACCAGGGCATCATTGAAGAAGGAATGATCGAAACTGACCGTTGCCTCCATTGTGGAATTGTCTCGCTTGTCGCTCTGGATGCTTCCGCGCGAACGGAACATCTGGTCAAAATAGACATTCGAAGGAATATATACATACCGCTCTTCATTTTCTTTATTATAGCCATAAAGCAGTTTGGCGGTCAACATCCTGTGAATAATATCAAAGTCAAATGTGAAATTGGCATTAAAGCCATCCGTATTGCTCCGGTCTGTCATCTCCAGCATCCCCACAGGATTAGGAATGGTCATAAAAGTTTCATAATTGCCATCCTTGTCATAGATGGGCAGATTGGACGGATAAAGTAACGCAGCACTCAGACAACCGGAGGCAGCAGCTCCTCTTCCTTCTGATGTTCCTCCCACGGTACCATTGTTATTATTATTACGGTTATAGTTCAGACTCGTAGTGATTTTCATCCACGGGAACACTTGGGCCGTAACATTAGACCGTAATATGAACCTTTCATAACTGTTGTTCTTTACGGTTCCTTCCTGCTTGTAGTAATTTCCACTCGTATAATACTGCAATTTATCGGAACCACCCTGAACCGTGACATTATGACTGGAGATGCTTCCGGTCCTCAGGATCTGGCCCAGCCAGTCGGTGGTCTGTGCAGAGGCAATCTGCTCACTTGAAAAAACATCCGTGTTGCCATTGTCATAGGCGTTCGGGCCATAAGGAGCCATCTTGTTATTATAGAGATATTGTTCCTTCTTGAACAGGTTAGCGTAAGTCATATACTCCTGGGCATTCAGGGAATGGATATAAGAATAATTCTTCACCACAGACATGGATCCGTCATAACTTACACGCATCTTCCCTGCCTTCCCGCTTTTCGTGGTGATCAGGATCACGCCATTGGCAGCATTGATACCATAGATAGAGGCTGACGCATCCTTCAGCACCTCAATGCTTTCAATGTCATCAGGGTTCAAACCGGCAAGTCCTGACCGGTTTATACTTGAGGGCATAACTGTCGTAGAGCCGCCGGAACTACTCTCCAGGGAACTGGAGGGAAGGACAACCCCGTCAACGACATATAAAGGCTCCCCGCCTCCACGTATGGTGATATTGACATTTCCGCCTGGCTGGGCACTCGCCATCGTGGCCTGTAGTCCGGCGGCACGCCCCATGAGCATCTGGCTCATATTGGTAATTCCGGTCTTGACTACATCATCGGCATTGACTTTATCAATACTGGTGGTCAGGTTCTTGCGGCTCACGGAACCATAACCGGTAGCAATGACTTCATCCACCAGATGGGCATCTTCTGACATCACAACATGAAGGTTTGGACCACTGGCCTTTTCCCTTGAAGTTTTAAAACCTACATAGGAAAATTCAAGGACCTGGCCTTTGTTGACAGAGATCTTGAAATTTCCATCCATGTCCGTCACTGTTCCATGGTTTGAACCGGGAGTTTTTATAGATACTCCGATCAAAGGTTCTCCATGTGAATCAACTACAGATCCGGTAACATCTATTTGCTGGGCAAAGATCGTTAAGGGAAGTAACATAAAAAGTAATAGACTGAAGAGTAAATGTTTCATAAAATACATATTATTAGATTTTGCACATTTTATTGATGATATTAGAATGCTTCAACGCTTCCATAACCGGTATTAAGTTTTATTAATATCCGGATACTTTTGGCGGTTGTAAAGGTAAGAACTACCCTTAAAAGAGCAAAACACAAATTAGACAAATATGGTAACAAAATGGACAAGGAGATAAAAAACGGCTGAACATCGATTCAAAAATCGTTTTTAAAAATATTAATCAACTTTAAAAGTCGATAAAGATTCTGCCCTTTCCACACGGGGAAAGAGCAGAATCCTTTCTTCCAATCTTCACCTTATATATATTGAAAAACCTGCACGACGTGTTGTGACAGATGCCGTCAACGTCCCATGCTGATTTTCCGGTATTCATGGAAATGCCTGACTGACGGGATAAGGAATATACCTGTGGGAATGCTGCTACTGATATTCTTTCGGAGTGACCCCAAACGCTTTCTGAAAACACTTGGAGAAATAGCCGGAATTTGAAAAACCGACCATGTACATCACTTCAGATACCGAAAACTTACCCTCTTTCAAGAGCGAAGCTGCCTTCTTCATGCGCAAATTACGAATCAGTTCCACCGGGGTCATATCGGTCAACTGTTTGATCTTCCGGTAAAGTTGTTTATTTCCTATACCTACCGTTTTCTGGAGCTGAGTGACATTAAAGTCGGAATCTTCGATATTCTTTTCTATTGCTTCCGTAATCTCCGCCAGAAGGCGGTCATCTGCATTCTCCTCCAAAGAAGAGGCTGGAACATTCTCTATCGGTTTGGCAATGCTCCTGTCAAGAGGAAAAGTAAGTAAAAAAACGGTCTGCCGTGTTTCTGATGATTCTACCTTTAAGGTGCCCTGATGCCAACTCGTATATTTCCTGACTGCATAAAGCGGGGAAAAGCGCTGGAACACCATCATCCGTTCTTCAGGAAGGAGGTACATGCCATTACTGGACAGGGAGAAACTTACTTTCTCATTCATCATGTCACTACCGACAATAAAAGTGATCATGGCACCACGACTCGACTTTCCGATCATATACTCCAGAATATCATAGAAAATGATCGACCACTTCACCATGTCTACCTCTTTGAACAGTATCTCTTCATTCGTGGAAAACTTCAGTACGATCTTCTTGCCAGCAGCCTGTTTCTGACTGTCCCCCACAAACTGCCGGCAGAGTTCGATAATGTCTACGGAAGTCAGTGAGCAGGTCTTCTCCTCGCCAGCATCAGAGTCAATGTCCAGACTTTTATGCGTAAGGTGGCCCAGCAACACGGTGTTTCTACGGATATTCTCCATCTCTAAAGGAGAAGAAGCCTTGGCTCCTGGAGACATGAGCCGGTTGATTGATCCCATCATCCCGCCCAGATACTCTTTCAAATGGCGGGAGAGATGGGCATAGAATTCTATCTTGGATCGTGACTGCTCGAGGATCCGCTCCTTTTCCTGGTGCTCCATCTTCAATCGTTTCTTGACCATATAGAAATTAAAGACCCATAAGATCAGACCGAGAAGGAAGAGGATATAAAAACATTTTGCCCAAAAAGTGAGGTACCAGGGAGGCAGGATCCTGATCTTTACCGAATAGACCTCACCGGACAGATTCCCTTTTCCATCCATTGCCTTGATCACCAGCCGGTAGGAGCCATAGTCAAGTCCGTTATAGGTAATCCTTCCATTTTCAAAATTCTCATATTGCCAACTCTTGTCGTTGCCTTCGAGGCGGTAGGCATACATCGAAGAAGGATGGTTATTGTAGGGAAGGTCGGTCAACTCAAAAGTAATGTCATTTTCATTATGAGGCAGCACAAACTCCCGCTGGTATCTCACATTCCCCCCCTTATTCAGATAACGCTTGCCATTGACAAGGAGTTCTGAAAGGATAATATGACTCTTCTGATAAACTGCCGGAGACATCATGGACGTGCTCATGGTAATATATCCGTCATTCCCTGCAAGATAGACTCTCTGGTCACGAGGAGAATAGCAAGCTGCAAGAACATCCATCTCAGGAACACGAAAGTTGGTGTTATTCCCATCCTGGCAGATAATACGGCAGACCCCTGAGGAGAGCACCCACATACGGCCCTGAACATTACATATCGCTGTCACCCTTCCGGAAGAGGTGTTATCATGGAAGGAATTTTCTACCGGCCGTCCTGAAGGATCCGTAAAGATGTCCACCCCTCCGTCACGGCCTGCCCACAGACGGCCTGAAGAATCCATGGCAATGACATTATAGGCATAAGGGGAACGGGCATGAGTCACATGGAAGGTAGCAGGATCAATGCAGTCTATTCCTTTTTCAAAAAGCAGAGCCCATATCCTGCCCCGCCTGTCCTGACAGAGCTGCTCTACATGGATGCCGTGCAGGCCATTACGGGTAGAGAGATACCGGTCTGCGATACAAGTACCCCGAGAGGCCAGGAGTTTTTTCTTGGAGATAACAAATACGCCACCCATATAGGATGCGATCCACAGCCTTCCCAGCCGATCCTGAAGGATGTCATAAGCCCAGGTCGTGGAATAGGTGCCGCTGTGGTCCCTGACGATAAAATTGCGGAAAGATCTCGTCAGGGGATTATAATAGTTGATTCCATGGTCAGTAGCTACCCAGATGTCTCCCTGGGGATCCTGGTACACTTTCCTTACACGATTATGAGAGAGCGTATGACGGGCATCATTCTGCCGGTACCAGGCAACGTCAGAATAACCTCCTGATGACATCCGGAAATGGATCAGCCCACTTGTCCCGCCAATCCAGTTCATGCCTGACCGGTCCTGAAAGAACACATGCAGGCAATTACCGTCTCCATTGCCGGTAATATCGCTCAGAGGCACCCAATGATAATACTTGTTTTGAGAAAACAGGGAGATTCCGTTATCCGTACCTAACCAGATATTATTCCACCGGTCTTTGAAGATTGACCATACAATATTATTCACCAGGGTCTGGGGATAACGGGAATCGTGGACGATACGTTCTGCCTTTCCCTTGTCATTATAAGTATAGAGTCCGTTATCTGTCCCTATAAAAAGCACATCATGGTCATCCACGGTAAGGGACTTCACTGAATTGCCTCTTAAGACTTTCACCTCTGACAGTTTACCGGAACGAAAAGCATACAGGGCACCCTCTGTACCCAGCCAGACACAGTTTCTTTTCCGGTCTGATGCCAGGGCATTCACAAGAGGCTGCCGGCCTGATATGATCCTGACAGGCTCTATCCTGTTCCGGCGATTCAGGAACAACCCGTTGATTGTACCAATCATCAGCCCGGAAGGGGTTTTCAATAAAGAATAAACTGCTGAATGATGCCCCCACTCTTTGTAAAACTTCTTCTGTAAAGGACAATAGGAATAAAGTCCTTGGGAAGAGCCCAGGTAGATTTTCTTTCCGTCCAGGAGCAGGGCACGAATGTCCTTTGGACCACGGGCCGCCATCGATTCGTATGAATCTTTTTTCACATTATAGATTAGCAGGCCGTTGTCACTCCCTAAATACAGGCAATCCCCGACTCTCAGGATACAATGTACCCGGAGATTGGAAAAAGAATGTTCCTCAAAATGAGGATAAAAATGATAACCGTCATAGCAATACAGGCCACGCTCCGTCCCCATCCATATCATCCCGTCACCATCCTGAGCCAGACACAGAATAGTCGAGGCTCCCGGAATCGTGACATTCTGGAAGCGGTACTCCATCCCTCCGGTTCTCAGAAAGAAAAGTGAGAGAAGGAGAAAGATGGAGATAAACAGATTTTTGTTTTTAAAGATCATTACCGATAATTATTGGGGTATTATGCTGCAAAATTACATATTTTCTTTGAATAATAATGATTCTGACCCTGACAAATCCTATCTTCCCGGTATCAGACTGGCAATATTCGAGTTCTTCTGACGGACTGAAGAGGATAAAACGGATCGACATACAGGGTGCATCTGCGGTGTCTGATAGGATAAGGATAAGTCAAACTGACGACAATCCTATTTCATTTACAAAAAGGAGAGGGTCATATTTGCATAGTTCTAAAAATAGTTATAACTTTGAATGGTCATTTCAAAACAATATGATAATAACAAGAAAATCACTATAGCAGTATCACTTCATCAGACCATCCCGCCTTTGTGGGAAAAGACAGTGGTAATCCATCCCCTCCGAAACCTTGACTGAAGTCTTTCCGGAAAGAAACAGATACGTTTTAAACAAATAAAAGACATGTACAAAAAATTAAGATTAATGCTTATGGCAGTTTGCCTGATCAGCGCCACAGGAGTTTTTGCTAAAACCAGAGTAATTGCACACCGGGGTTACTGGAGAGCCCCTGGCGCCGCACAGAACTCGCTGGCCTCCCTTGAGGGAGCACACCGCATCGGTGCATACGGCTCGGAGTTTGATGTCCACATCACACAGGATGGGGTCGTAATGGTGAATCACGACCGTGTCCTTCCTGACGGAACGAACATCGAACTGGTCAACTATCAGGACCTCAAAAAGGAGAAACTGGCCAATGGCGAGCCCTTGCCCACCCTCAGGTCATATCTGCGTGAGGGGAAGAAACTGCACGGGACACAGATGATCCTTGAGGTCAAGGCACATATCACTCCTGAAGCGGAAGACCGTTGCATAGACTCCATCGTCAATATGGTCAAGGAATACGGTATGAAGAAACAGGTTGAATATATTTCTTTCAGCCAGAATGCCTGTAAGCAACTTGCCAGGAAGGCGCCGAAACATTCCAGAATCTCTTATCTGGGCGGGGACCTATCACCGGAAGAGGCGAAAGCCATGGGTTGTACGGGCATTGACTATGATCAAAACTGTTTTGTCCAGCACCCGGAATGGATAGCTGATGCTCATAAGGCAGGCATGACAGTAAACGTATGGACGGTTGATCATCTGGACAAGATCAAACAGTTTATCAATGAAAAGGTTGATTTCATTACGACCAATCATCCGGTAGAAGCGCTGAAACTATCTAAATAGGACCGGGGCATGATCAGGCCTGAAGAAGAAGATGATGATGACGGGAATAGCAGAGGAGGTTCTCTCCTTATGGATCTTTTACCAAAAAGTTGTTAATTTTTGTTGAGAAGATGGAGATATGCTCTTTTTCAAGAGAATTTATGTATCTTTGTTCACAAAACAAGCATCCAAAGGTAAGAATAGCATGATCAAGAAATCCATTTTATTACTCGTCGTCTGCCTCCTTTCTGTAGTGTCAAAGGCTCAAACCGAACATTTGAAATTTGCCGGAGTTCCCCTTACGGGCACGATCGCAGAGTTTCAGAGACAACTCCTTGCCAAAGGGTTCAAGCAGGACATGATCAATAAGTTTGAGATCGAACAACTCGATGGTAAGTTGGCTCCGGAGGGCAAAAGGATGTACCGGGGGAAATATGTGAACCAAAAGGCCAAAATCAAGGTGTTCTTCGATTCAAAGACGAAATTAGTGTTCAAGGCTCAGGCTTATTTCACCAAACTTGATGAGAATTCAGCCCAGATCAAACTCGAATATTTCAAGAGTCTCCTGGCCAGCAAATACGGTGCTGCAAACATGAAAGAACATGACCAGAGCAAGGAACTGCCGGGATTCCTGCTGACGACGGGGGAGGGGCAGATATACGGCTACGTCACAAAAAACAGTATTTTCTATAGTACCTATATCCAGTATACTGATTCCATCAACGAGGAAAACCACAGACACCGGATGCTGAATGATCTCTGACCTGTATCTCCGGAATGACTATGATACTGATGCCTGCAGATCCAAGGGAAGAATTCCAGGATGATCCGTGAGCATAGATGAGGACCTTATCCTTTAAGATATTTACGGGTGGCCGGATCCTGTCAGATCCAGCCACCTTTTTCTTATTCTGATTCCATGAAAAGACCATCACAGACCCTACTCTTTCCTCCTCAGGGATTCGAATTACAATTATTTGTTCATCTTCCGATTATTTTATTTATATTTGCAAGGTATAAAGACCAAAACTAACCAAAACAAATGAAAATAATCCGTTCAGCCATCCTTCTATTCACTCTGCTGCTCGTAAGTCTGAACGTACGTGCCATCAATTCCAAAATCTATACCTCCCTGAACGGCCTCATCGGCAATACCGTAATGGATATGATCCAGGACGACCAGGGCTATATATGGATGGGAACGACCTGTGGCCTCTCCCGTTTTGACGGATATTCTTTTTTGAATTTCAACACCTTCACGAACCTCCAGGGAAAGAAAACGGCCTCGATCATCGGGCTGCTCTACATCGACCATCAAAACCATCTCCTCTGGATCTCTTCCGGCACCTACGATAATGGCTGTTATGACCTGCGCCGATCACGCTTTGTCACTTACAACAGACCCGTAAAGTTTGTACCACTGAAAAAACGTTTCCTGTCTACTCAAGGCATGTGGTTTTACGACTCGAACACCTGTGCACGACAGGTGATTTACAACGGAAAAAACCTTTCCGTCATTGACTACACAAAGGAGAACCATAAACTCCCCAGCAATCATGTCAGTAAGATCATTGAAGATGCCGATTCTAATGTCTGGCTGTGTACCAACCATGGCGTGACCGTTGTCCGAAAGGACAACAGGGCCCGAATCCTGAACGCAGACGACTGGATCCTTGACATGCAGGTATACCATCACCTGGTTCTCCTGCTGACCAAGGATGACGATGTGCTGATCTACGGGAAATCCTGCAGACTCCTGTCCAGGACGCATCTGCCATCTGTCATCGGATCCATCAATAAAGTAACCAATACGCTCATTTGGAAAGGACAATGGCTGATCTTTACCCCCCGGATCACCTATGCTTTCGACATCCACAGGAAGACCTTTTCCAAGCCTGCAGAATGTCAGATACCCGAGGGGACGACGATGGACTATGACAAAGGCTACTATTTCGTCTCTGACAAAATCGGTGATCTATGGATATTCATGCCCGACGGCCAACTCCGGAAACTTGACATCAAACCTAAATTCTCCATCTTTTCAAGCAGTAAACGTTATTACCGTGCATGTATCGGCCCGGGCAACCAGATCTATATCTCCACCAGCAACGGACTGTATATCTACGATCCCCGGAAGCGGACCCTCAGGCATTATCTGGCAGATGATGATGAGACCATTATCCCCTCCAATTTCCTGTCACGTATCATCGTTGACCGGAGCGGAGACATCTGGATCGCCGCAGACGATGCAGGAATCGTACGGCTCTCTACACCTAAGGACGTGGACTTCCAGTATATCTACCCGTCTGCCTACCATCTCTTCGACCAGAGCAACATGATCCAGGCAATTGCGGCAGAGGGGGCTGATGACATCGTCTTCTCTACACGGGATAATGTCCTTTACCACTATAACCTTCTCACCCGTCAGATTACCCGGAGGCAGACTTTCCCTTACCCTGTCTACACTTACTGCAAGGACAAGAGAGGAAACACCTGGGTCGGAACCAGGGGCGGAGGATTATATATCAACGGGAAACACTACACACGGGAAGACAAGAAAAATCCTATCCCCTGTGATGATATTTTCGACATTCTCGCCGATCCGCAAGGACGTATCTGGATTGCAACCGATGGCAGCGGACTGCTACAGGTAAATTACACAAAGGGGAAAGCCCTTGAATTCAGACAATTTCTCAACCAGAATATCAATGAGAGTCGTATACAAGACTTGAGTTGTGACTCCAGAGGAAGGCTCTGGGTCGGAACCTACGATGGACTCTTCTGTCTGAATACGCACAAGAAGAACCTTTCTGACAGGAGTTTCCTGCATTTCAGCCTTGACAACCACCAACTGCCCACCAATGAGGTCAGTTGCATCAACACGGCAAAAGACGGTACGATCTGGATCGGGACTGGAGGAGTCGGCGTCATCCACTGCCGCCTTGCCGGAAACCGGCTGGAGTATGACCAGATAAACACGCAGCAAGGACTCTCCAACAATTATATCCACTCCATCGCCTCAGACCTGAGAGGGGGCGTATGGATCGGGACGGAAGGAGGCCTCTCCTACCTGAAGAGGAATGGGCAAAAGCCGGAAAGGGTGAGAACCTACCAACTCAGCCAGGATTTCCGCGGAAACATCTTCTCTGATAACAGTGCACTCCTTCTCCCTGACGGCCAACTGCTGTTCGGAACAAACCACGGACTGGCAGTCATCAGACCTCTGGCCAGGGAGAGGAACATCTCCATGCCTTTTCCCGTACGGATTACGGACCTGCGCATCAATGGCGTTTCTATCTTCAACAACGACAGCGACACAAAAGAGTTTCTTCAACTCCGGGAAGCAGTCAGCCAGCAAAGACCGGTCTCTCTCTCCCATCGTCAGAATTCACTGTCCATCCATTTTTCTGATTTTAATTTTGCCGAGGCAGGGACAACCGGTTATCAGTATTACCTGGAACCCCTTCAAACGTCCTGGAAACCCTATACTACCAGGAATCATGTCAGTTATGATAACCTCAGCCCTGGCTCCTATACCTTTCACCTCAGATCCATTAATGCCAACGGACACCAGAGCAAGGAGATCGTAATGAAGATTACGATCCGCCATCCCTGGTACAGCAGTTGGTGGGCATGGATCATCTACCTGATGCTGATGACCCTCGCAGCCTGCTATGTCTACCACAACCTGAGGGAACGTGTCCGTTTCCATCAGCAACTGACCGTCAACCACCAGATTTCCGAGTTCAGGATCAATTTCTTCACCCATATCGCACACGAGTTCCGTACCCCTCTGGCCATCATCCAGAATGCCGTGGAACAACTTGTCGATCCAGAGACTGGGCAAGTTTCAAAATCGGCCGTTCAAGCCTCGCTACGAGGGACTCACCGATTACTCCGCCTGGTCAACCAACTGATGGAATTCCGGAAGATCAGCACCGGCAACCAACGCCTGAGCATCGAAAAAGACGACATCATCGGTTTCATCCGACGGATCTATCAGGATTTCTGGAGCTACTCCAGACAAAAGGAGATCAATATGAGTTTCATCCCCTTTGCCAAGAAACACAACTTCTATTTCGACCATGAGATGCTGGAGACGATGGTCTATAACCTCTTGAGCAATGCCATCAAATATACCCCGGAAAAAGGACAGGTAACCCTGCATGTCAGCCTTTCAACTGATGGCTGTATGCTGCTGGTCAAGATCGCCAATACAGGCACCGGCATTAGCCCGGAACAGCAAGAGACCCTCTTCCAGCCTTTCATGCACGGCTACGTGTCGCAAGGGGGCATGGGCATCGGACTCTATAATGCACACGAGATGGCCCGTCTGCACCACGGGAACCTCACTTATGCAAGAGATCAGGATACGAATATTTTCACCCTCAGCCTCCCTGAAAACACGGATGTCTATCAGGCTTCCGACTTCAAGACGACTATTGCCGTCAACGCTGATAAGGAAGATGAAAGACAAGAGCAGGAACAGATGGATACCCTCATCCGGGAGGTCCAGCCGGAGGCCTTCAATCATCAGAAGGTCATCATCATCGAGGATGATCCGGATATGATGCTCCAGCTCAAGGAGACCATCGGCAGATACTTTTCGGTCTCGGGGTATATGAGCGGGGACACAGGATATGAAGGGGTCAGGAAAGAACTGCCGGCCTTGGTGCTCTGTGACGTCATGCTCCCTGACAGGAATGGCTATAGCATCGTCCGGCAACTCCGCCAGGAGGAGAACACCCGGGATATACCGGTCATCATGCTCACTTCCCTGGATGATGAGGAGCACCAGATCAAGGGATATGAGTCCGGAGCTGATGACTATATGGTCAAGCCTTGCAACTACCGGTTGCTGATCATCCGCATCTGCCAGTTGATCCGATGGCATGAAGGAAGGGAGACTCCTCCGCAGGTACCCGTCAGGCAGGAAGCCTCCCCCGCGACACTGTCAGAGCACTCCCAGCCGGTACTGATCACCAGCACTGCCGACAAGCGCTTTCTCTCCCGTATGGACTCTTTTATTGACGAACATTTCGATGATCCTAATTTTAATGTAGACCAACTCGCCACACTGATGTGCATAGGGCGTACCACCTTTTATGGTAAGGCGAAGGAACTTCTGGGAATCTCCCCGAGACGTTACCTCATCAACCAGCGGCTCAACAAAGCTGCACAACTTCTTCGTGACGGTACGCTGTCTATCTCTGAAGTCAGTTATAAGACCGGCTTCAGTAGTCCCCAGTATTTCAACAGATGCTTTAAGGATCACTTCGGTACCAGTCCAAGCCAGTACAGCAAAAAATGAATGACTACCATCAATCGTTGCCTTTTCAGGCACTAACGG
>DHOX01000067.1:27325-48650 GCA_002409785.1 Prevotella sp. UBA5379
TCAGGACGGTCCGGAAGCATGGCGTTTCCCCATAGTTTCCATTACAGACCAATCAAGTCTGCTGACAAAACGGCCATCCCCCAGCATGACAAGCAACGGGAGCCTCCTGCTAAAAGCCAATTTCCGTTATAAAATAAAGAGGTACCAAATGTTATCCTTAAAATCAGACCTTTTCCCGAAATTAATCATTATCTTTGCGCTCATGAATGGTATGCAGACAGCAGCCAGGAAACAGGATAAATAACTTCAAAGCATCAGATATGGCATTAGGAAAATGGATCGGCGGTTTTCTGGGATTCATCACGGCAGGCCCCCTGGGGGCACTTGCGGGATTCGCACTGGGAGCACTCTTTGACAGAGGCATGGACCAAGTCAACTCTGAAGATGGCACCAGTTTCCGCCGCATGGGATATGGGGAAGAGACGGGATATGACGAGCAATATTTCCAAAGAAACTATGAAGGCCAGCGCAACTCTTTCATGTTCTCCCTCCTCGTACTTTCTTCTTATATCATCAAGGCCGACGGGAAAGTCATGCACTCTGAAATGGACTTCGTGCGTAACTTCCTGCGTCAGAATTTTGGTGACATGGCTGTCCAGCAAGGACAGGATATCCTAGTTAAACTCTTCAGAAAACAAGACGAAATAGGCCCGTCTGAATTCAAAGGCGTCATCCGGGACTGCTGTATGCAGATCACCAATAATATGCTCTATGAACAGCGGTTGCAGTTGCTCAATTACCTGGCGATGATTGCCCAGGCCGATGGCATTGTCTCACACGAAGAGATAGATGCGCTGGACTTCGTCGCCCTCAACCTCGGTCTGACCACCGCTGACGTCGAGTCCATGCTCAACCTCAGAAGTGGTGAAAGTAATCTTGACGCAGCTTATAAGGTCCTCGGCGTTTCCGCAGAGGCTACGGACGAAGAAATAAAAAATGCGTATCGCAGACTGGCCTTGAAAAACCACCCTGACCGTGTCGCTACCCTCGGTGAAGACGTCAGGAAAGCCGCGGAGAAGAAATTCCAGGAAATCAATGCTGCCAAGGAGGTTGTCTTCAAAGCCCGGGGGATAAAATAGGAACGGATAAAAAAAACGGATTATGGATCATTTACCTGAAGACCCCGCCATACGGGTGTCAAGCATCAATATGCTGCTGAGAGACGAGGAATTTGACTCTCTGGAATCTTTATGCTATTGCTATGATAAAGACCCGGAAGAATTGAAAAACTCCCTTAAAAGGGCGGGGTATACGTACAGTAAGGAGCAGCGCCAGTTCCGCCCGGTCGGCTTTGACCGGCACACGAGTCCGGAGCCTTGATTCCGTCTGCTCCCTCCTGTACAGACGGACGCGGGAGCCATAATGAGAATGGTCTTCTCGCTCAGAGAAGATCCTCGAGACGCTGGACGGCAGCAGACAAATCCCCGGCAAAGTTGGAATGGTCATGCAGAAAATCTGGTTTGCCTGCAGCCAGCCGGGTGTACAGTTCTACGCTCATCGCCTCTGCATAATTACTGATCGTATACTCTATATGGTCCCTTACGGAGTCATTGTCCATCAATTGGTACAAGTTCCATTTCTGATGAAAGAAACTGTAAGCCTCCTCCACACTGTCTTTTGTGATCATATCCATTCTTTTAAATGATTCCTTGATTTCGCTGATCTCCCTTTCCTGCCCTATTCAGGAAAAGATAAGGGAGAAACACTTTAGCCCGGAGACAGGAACGGTTCATCCTCTCCTTTCCTCCATCGCGCAAAGATACAAAAAATTCACAGATACAAGTCTGTCCCTCTCCACTTTTCACATTCTCATCTGTGAATATCATCAGGACACACAATCCTCCTTCAGTCAGTTTCCACGCAAAGAAGACCATCAAACGCCCTATTAAAAGAGACTTTCAGAAAGAACTTTCCTGTAAAAAAAGAAGAGCGGACGAAAAAATCGAGGAAAAAGGAAAAAAAAACAGAAACTTATACGTTAGATTAAATTCTTTTTGTATCTTTGCAACGTGAGCAATCAAGTTTAAATTGTATCTGTCTTCTCTTGTTTAGGTTCGTCCAACACACGACTCACACATCGAAACCGGCAACAATCAACTTTCTTGTTTATAAGTGCAAACTGTCACGAAGACATTCACTGAGAATGGTGGTGCGTTCGATGAGTCAACAACAATAAAAGAAGAACTATCAATAGAAATATGAATTTACAGAATAGGTTATCAGAGTGAGAAACTGATAAAATAGCCTTTATATCCCACGTCGTTATATTCTCTAACGACACCCTATCATCGTAACATTTTTATGTTTAAAGAATCCGTGCAGACTTTCAGAATGTCTGAACTTTGGGTGAATCCCAGGGGTATACCATTTCTGCATGACACGATCAAGAAAGAAGTGTTTGTTTATGGAAGGATGCGGAAAGATGAAGAGGGAACAAGGGGAAGACGAGGCCTGTTATACGGAATATATAAAAAGAAATATTATTCATTTCATTAAAACAGTTTAATTTAATTCAAAACAAAATGAACATTTTTGTATCACGTCTGAACTTCAAGACAACCGACGAAGGTTTAAAAGATTTATTTGCAAATTATGGTGAAGTAACCTCTGCAAAGATTATCAATGATCGTGAGAGCGGTCGTTCACGTGGCTTTGGCTTCGTTGAGATGTCTGATGACGAAGCTGCCAAGAAGGCCATTGACGAACTCAATGGTAAAGAATTTGACGGCAGAACCATCGTTGTTGCTGAAGCTCGTCCAAGAACTGAGCGTCCTCAGCGTGGTGGTTACAACCACGACAGATATTAATCGACTGCTGGCTCAGCCAGTTGACAGAGTCGACGATTAACGATTTGTAAAGTATTTCTGAGGATTTCATTCCGAAAGAAATAGAGAGTAACATCCGTTTCATCCTGTCGGTCAGACAAGGTGGAAAGCCTTAAAGAGCGAGATATAATACAGAACTTAAAAGTTCTCTATAAAAATATATATCCCTTATTAATTAGAGCGGTAGAAAGATTTTGATCTTTCTACCGCTCTTTGTTCTAGGCCCGAGCAAACAGATATAACCTACGCCGTTTTATGCCCTCTTCTTACAAACGGTTGATTTCCTTCTGTACCTCTTTCTGTACATGTTCTTTATGCTTGTATACATTAAGTTGATAACGGGCTGTAAGTGAGATATAACGGCTGTCATACTTATTCTTGAAGTCAGAGAAATGCCCCCCGGGATTACCGGGAGGCCTCTATTTCATTTATTTCTTCTTCTCAGGATAGAGATACTGATCACCCGTTTCCTTTACATATTCGCGGGCATAATTCTCCGGATAACCGGGCCGCTCTACGGTAGCTCCGATTCCTTCAGGAGTACGGAGGAACCGGCCGTTCTTGTCCGGTTTGATGGTCATATCGTTGAATTTCACGACCAGGTAAGTCCGAAGGGTCTTCCAGGTCTTCATCATCTCCCCGGCTACAGAAATGGTATAATCATTCAGATAAGCCCTGGCCGCCGCCGGATCCGTCTTCAGCAGTTCCGCAGCATGAGCTTCTATGCCACTCTGGGCGGCAAAATAACTCCTTTCCAGGCTGTCTCTGACGGTTTTCAAGGCCGGGAACATCAGACAATAACGAGGATATACCATATTTGACACCATGTTGCATACCCAGTAAGCATTATTGTCAGAATAAGTAACCGCGTCAGCACCAGGTGTATTGAAGCAGACCGGCTGCTTGGTAGAAGAGCAATAGACCGGCACGTATGCGATCATATTCGGGTCATCATTGCCGAACCAGAGCACCCCTCCAATCTCACGGGGCAGCCATGAGCGCATCTGGCTGACAAAAGTAAAGCCCGTCTGTTGCGTGGATGTCGGGCGTTCATTGAAATATTTCTTCCCGTCAACCTTAAAGAACAGAGGAGTCGGACGATAAGGCATTTCCCAGATTCCCCCGCCGATATTTTTGCCTCCGGCAACAGAGAAAGGAGTCCCTTCAAAGTGGTCCCGCATGCAAGCCTCTACATCCTGGACACTCAATTTCCTGTCCGGAACGATCCACAGTGGCATATCCTCAGCATGAGGATCCTTCCCTTCAGCCCAGGGGATCCAACGTTTCATATCCTTGAAATGATTGAAGAAACTCCAGACACGTGCATCACAGATCCGACGGCCCTCAAAATCCGGGAAAGCGTAGGCATCCTTAAAAGAAAAATCCTTATCAGGCCCTTTATACCAGCCCTTCTCACGGGCGAAAGAGATCACATTCTTTGAATGCAGAACCTCCGTTTTCAAATACGCGAATTTCCCGATACGACTCTGGTTAGCATGCCCGGAAATAGCATTGTCCGGGATACGGACAGCACACCAGACCACCTTCTGCTTCTTGTCCCCGCCACAGCCCTGCATCTCGAGGATCCAGGCCTCTTTAGGATCACAAATGGAAAAGGTCTCTCCTTCCGAGCAATAACCATATTTCTCAGCCAGAGAGGTCATCACATGGATCGCCTCACGGGCCGTACGAGAGCGCTGAAGGCCAAGATAGATCAAGGATCCATAATCTATCCCGCCATTCTTGTCGACCATCTCCTCACGGCCCCCATAGGTCGTTTCCCCTATCGTGACCTGGAACTCATTGATGTTACCAATGACATTGTAAGTCTGTCGGGCTTCCGGGATCTCACCGATATACCGGTGCGTATCCCAGTCGACGATCTTTCTCATATCTCCCTTCTTGTGAAGGGCAGCAGGATAGTGGCACAGATTGATGAACATCCCATAGTCATCGGCATTATAGGAACAAATGACTGATCCATCAACACTGGCCCCTTTCGCCACAATAAAATTAGTACAGGCCTCCAACTTCACAGGAGACAGTATCCCAAGGAACAGTACAAATGTTGCAAGACTGATTTTTTTCATACCTATCATTACAATTAATATCTTTTCAATACACGAACTGAGTTGTGTACACTCGTTGATTATTTCTTTGATCCCAGGCGATGAATTTCAACTGATGCCTCTTGCCAGTTCTTCTGACAGGAGTTTCCGTCAAGTCACAGCGCACCCATGGACTCTTAGGGACCTGGTCAAAGGCCACATAATGCCCGTCAACAAAAGCCTTGAAACCCTTGAGTCCACTCTGGGCATCTACCATAGAAATAGTAATCTGATGCCTCATCGACCAAGAGCCCTGTCCCACAGGCCCTACCACAGGAGCCTCTCCGTCATAACCGACTTCATAGGTTGCCCCCAGATCCCGGCAGCGGCCAGTAACCCAGCCATTCTTATAGATTCCTCCCATATAGCGGGCTTTACCCAGATGGCTGACGATATACAATTTCCCAGGGTTCGGGACGGATTTATTCACATAGATGGAAATCTGCCCGAAGTTCAGCAAAGGATAACTCCCTGCTATAAAACGATAACCGTTGGAATAGGCTCCGGGTTGACGGATCATCTGTGGATGAATGGTCACATTGTCTGCGAGCAGATGGTGCTTCAGGATCAGCCGGGCGCCGGAAAATGGATAAATATTAAAACGGTTCCAGTAAAGTACAGGCCCCTTCACTTTCCTTTCCGGGGCTATTGCCATTTTCTTCCCTTCCACCGTAAAGGCATAATGAGAAGCATTACCGGCAAAATCAGACAATACATATTCGAGGTGATAAAGACGCTGCTGGTTGAAGTCAATGACTCCACGGCTCTTCCCGATCTTGAAGATCGGAAGTGTGATCCCCGGCAAGACAAAAGAGCGCAAGTACCATACATTAGAACGAATATAATGCTGATAATCCCCCCAATAGTTGACCTGCAGGTTATCCCGTGGAGGAATATTGTTAGCGTCACTCTGGAAAACCAGTTTGCCATCCACGAACAACTGTGTTTTCCTGACACCATAATTATTATAGGTAGCCTCCATATTATCATTAGCCCATATTGCAAAGCCCACCTTTCCCCAGGCCGTAAAATGATTAGACAGATGGTGGGAAGTCATCGCGAAGACCTGATCTCCCGATCCCCCGTCAAAGGAGCCCTTCCCTGCCATGGGGCAAGCCATAAAACCATGAGCCAGCGGAGGGACATGATCCGTGACATGCTTGCCGATAAAAGACAAAGGATCATGCATATTCCAGGTCCGGGTATCGTGAATTTCGAAATGGAGATGAGGAGCCTCCGAAGCACCCGTATTACCACTCCAGGCGATAAAATCACCCTCTGCGACAGGCAGCTCGTAAGGTTTGAAAGTAAAGACCCCTGTGCTGCGCTGTTCCGCATACTGATGTTTGCGGACCATGGCCTGCAGACGGAACGAGAAGGCTTTCAAATGGCAATAGACACTTGTATAACCCTCCGGATGCTGGATATAGACAGCATTGCCATAGCCACCCACGCCGATGGAGATATGACTCACATAGCCATCCCCGACAGAATGGATGGCCTTGCCTACCACCTCTCCTGTTTTTACATCACAACCACCATGAAAATGATTAGGCCGCGGTTCAGCAAAATTTCCCGCCAGCTCAATCGGATAATGTACTGGAGAGCCATAAGAAACAGCTGCCAGCAAAAGACAAAATAAGAAATTCAATTCCGATAAACAAAATTAAAGCAAATCAGCAAGATCTCTGACAAACCTTCAAACTCATACCAAATCCTTCGACCGAATGAGTAAGAGCACCGATGCTGATCAAGTCGAAGCCCTGTTCGGCATATATCTTTCACTCTAAATGCCTGTTCTTACAGTAAGCACAGAGCACTCCCCTCTCATCTGTTTTTACTTCGATGGCACCTCCCAGCCACTCGGTGAAAGCCATCTCCTCCAGCAACTCACCATATCCGACAACTCTCCCCTCACGCACTTCAACATAAGCCCGGTGAAAAGTTTGTCCCTCTACTGTCACTTCATAAGCCGCATAGCGGTGAATATTCCGTTCCATCTGGCAGCCTACCGTACAGGAGCCAGCCGTCGCCGGTCCGCCGGCGAGACATTCACCGGCGCTTGCAACACAGGGTGAGACTGCGGTCCCCCGCCATTATCCGGTGGCTGCATCTGGGACTGCGAAGGCGGTGACTGCGGTGACTGTGGCGGAGAAGCACTATCTGTCCGTTGTGAACCACCGGGAGAAGCATTCTGAGGCTGGCCCGGAATCCGCTTCACGTGCATACGGACTAATTTGATATGCTGGATAAACATCAATTTCAGAGTGGTCACACTTGCATTCGGATCATCATTGTCAGGCAACAGGAAATACCCCTTGACCGACTTGATCCCCAGGCTGTCCCGGTCATCAATCTCAAGATTATAATGCTGAGTGTTCGTTATATGAATAAGAGAAGACCCAATACTATCATTCTTAAACTGAACGGCAAGCACCACCACACCATCACGCATGCCATCCTCAAAGATAAACTGAGCATCAAAGTCCAGGATAATATGATCACCAGCATGGAAAGAACTGTCTGCCGGTACCGAGAAAGTGGAATAATTAAAAGGTTCATCAGGAGAAAGGACAAGTGCCGGGTCCCCTCTCCATATATTCGCCGTATCCCCCTGTTCTCCCAATCCAAAGGCGTTGACCGACGAACCCTGGGCCTGGGCCTCATTCTGCAGCCGCTCCGTCAGGTCCTCATAGATACCATGGAGGAGTTCGGTGTGACGGGTGTAATAGACCAGGGACGAATCAAACTCAGCTTCCGTGACCTGATATTTCTTAAATACCGCCGCACGATAGACACTCGCATTCATAGCGGGACGATTACTCTGCTCCGCCATTGCCTGGGCAATATGATAATCATAAAGAATATTCTCCATCTTCCCTTTAGACAGATACCTGCCCGGCACAGAAGGTTTGCATCCTGTCAGAAACAACAGGACGGCAAGAACAAACAGATACGGGAAATTATGAATATGACGCAAACTCATAATGAACGGATTACTGTTCCTTTCCCCCTCTTTCATGGCCCTTCCCTGTTCCTTTCGGATCAGTCACAGAGCCCACCTTATCCTTCTTGCCAATAGTAGCCATATCCTTTCTACAAAACAAGAGGAGTCCGATCACCCCCGCAGTAATACAGGAGTCAGCGAAATTGAACACAGGAGAAAAGAAAACAAAGGAATGACCTCCCCAGAACGGGAAACTCTGCGGCCATGTACCCTGGATAATCGGGAAATAAAACATATCCACGACTTTACCCGTCAGGAAACTACCATACCCCTGGCCGAAGGGAACAAGGCTGGAAATGGAAAAGGGAGTAGAATCATTGAAGATCAATCCATAGAACATCGAATCAAGGATATTGCCTGCTGCTCCAGCAAGAACCATGGACAAGAAAACGATATAACGAATGCGAGCCCCCCTCTTCAGTTCCTGATGGATGTACCACCCGATAATTCCTACAGCGATGATACGGAACAAAGAGAGAAAATATTTGTTCAAGAACGTCATTCCCCACGCCATACCATAGTTTTCGATAAAAACGATCTTGAACCAGTGTGTAATGTCAATCTGTTCACCCAGGCTCATGTGAGTCTTCACCAAGATCTTTATGATCTGGTCAATCCCCAGAACCGCAATGATGATGAGCACAGAGAGCCATCCCGAACTTATTTTCCGCTTCTTATCCGACTTTTGCAGCATGCTATTTTTACCTGAAAGCAGCAAAGAATTCATTGGAAAATTCTTGTGCCCATTAAAAAGTTTTTAACTATGAAGACACCCTACTCTCATCACTTCCAGAGGGCTGCACCCCTTTCAAAAAGGATGCAGTTCCCTAAAAAAGCAAGAGATTAATGGTTCTTATGTTTTTCCTTCGAGTCAACACTCAACGTAGCATGAGGAACCACCAGCAGGCGAGCCTTTGGAATCAACTTACCCGTAATACGGTCAATGCCATAGGTCTTGTTCTGGATGCGGACCAATGCAGCTTCCAGACCCTTGATAAATTTCTGCTGGCGCTGAGCCATATCTATAATTTCCTCTTTGCTCTGATTGATTGTGCCGTCTTCGAGGGCCTTATAAGTAGGAGAAGTATCAGCAACATCATTGCTATCAGCATTGTCCAGCTGACTCATCATCTCCTTATACTCCTGACGCGCCACAGCAAGTTTCTTATCGATGACTTGCCGGAATTCCTCCAGATCTTGATCTGAATAACGTACTTTTATTTCAGCCATAGCCTCAGAATTTTAAGTTATTTACCGATTATCTTTTTCAACTTTGATATTCAATTTAAAATCATCAAACTCCGTCTCCGTTCCGTCATTGTCAGCAATATTCAACTGATTGGCAAGCACCTGCTTCCTGATCATATCGCCGAACGAGCGGATAGCCTCATCCGTTTCAGGATGAGGGGCAACCGTAGCAATAATACGGTCCGTGATCTCCAGTCCAGTCTCCTTACGCAGGTTCTGGATACGATTGATAAGTTCACGAGCCATACCCTCCTTCTTCAGTTCAGGAGTCAAGGTGACCTCCAGAGCAACCGTCAGATTGCCTTCATTGGCCACCAGCCATCCCGGTATATCCTCAGAGATAATGTCCACATCTGAAGTGTCCACCGTAACCGTCTGGCCGCTGACCTCAAAAGTCAGTTGCCCTTCCGTCTCCAGCAGAGCAATATCTTTCTGAGACAGCGTATTGATATAGGCAGCAATGGGTTTCATCAACTTCCCGAACTTCTTACCCATCACGCGGAAATTACATTTTGCTTTCTTGACCAGGACGCCCTGCTCACCGATAAACTCGATTTCCTTGACGTTCACCTCGTTCTTAATCAGATCAGAAACAGCGATGATATGCTTTTTCTGTTCATCATTGACCGCAGGGATCATCATCTTCGCCAAAGGCTGACGCACCCGGATATTCACTTTACGGCGCAAGGCCAGCACCATAGAAGTGATCTTCTGAGCGACAGACATACGAGCCTCCAGATCAGTATCGATCATCGTTTCATCCACGACAGGATATTCATCCAGATGCACACTGTCTTTCAAGCCGCCCAGGTCCTTATAGAGACGATCCGAGCAGAACGGAGCAAACGGCGCGAGTATCCTGGCAACGGTCATCAGACAGGCATAAAGGGTCTGGTAGGCACTCAGCTTATCCTCACTCATCTCCTTGCCCCAGAAGCGCTTGCGGTTCAGCCGCACATACCAATTGCTCAGGTCATCATTCACGAAAGTATCTATCAACCGGCCTGCACGGGTAGGATCATAATCATCCAGTTCCGTTGCCACCCCCTTCACCAGCGTGTTCAGGCAAGAGAGTATCCAGCGGTCTATCTCCGGGCGCCTGCTGACCTCCAGTTGCTTTGCAGCAGGATCAAAATGATCCACATTGGCATACAGAGCAAAGAAAGAATACGTATTATACAAGGTTCCGAAGAACTTCCGTCTTACCTCTTCAACCCCTTTAGGGTCAAATTTCAGATTGTCCCACGGTTCACTATTTGTCATCATATAAAAGCGGACGGCATCTGCGCCAAACTGATCGATCATCTCAAACGGATCAGTGACGTTGCCGACATGCTTGCTCATCTTATTCCCCTTGGCATCCAACACAAGTCCTGAACTGATCACATTCTTGAAAGCTACCTGCCCGAAGATCATGGTAGAGATGGCATGCAAGGTAAAGAACCAGCCACGAGTCTGGTCTACGCCCTCATTGATAAAATCTGCCGGATAGAAGGCAGGAGGAACAGGCGTCCCCTGATAAGTGCTATGGATCAACTGCTGGCGATAATCTGTCTCAGAAAGTCCCGTAGCCTTCACCCCCTCAGCATTCAGCGGATGCTCGAAAGGATAATGCTGCTGAGCATACGGCATGGAGCCGGAATCAAACCAGACATCTATCAGATCACTCTCCCTGTGCATGGGCTTGCCCGCATCGCTGACCAGGACGATATAGTCAA
Organism: Prevotella sp. UBA5379; assembly: GCA_002409785.1. Lineage (GTDB taxonomy): Bacteria > Bacteroidota > Bacteroidia > Bacteroidales > Bacteroidaceae > Prevotella. The sequence continues at coordinate 38,232 of DHOX01000067.1, forward strand.
TGTAAGGCCGATGGAGATCAATACGGTCATAATTCTCCTGGGAATAATCACCAGGAACGAACCCCCTGTCCTTCAACGGATTAGATTTCATGAAACCCGCCTTAACCGACTTTTCAATTTCCGTATATAATTCTTCCAGAGAACCTATACACTTCTCGTTCCGGTGCTCATCACGCCAGATCGGCAGCGGGGTGCCCCAGAAACGAGAGCGGGACAAATTCCAGTCATTCAGATTTTCCAGCCAGTTGCCAAAACGTCCTGTACCGGTAGACTCCGGTTGCCAATGGATGGTCTTGTTAAGGGCGACCATCTGCTTTTTCTTTGCCGTATCCTTGATAAACCAACTATCCAGCGGATAATAAAGGATCGGTTTATCTGTCCGCCAGCAATGAGGATAACTATGCACGCACTTTTCTATCTTGAAGGCCGTCCCCTCTTCCTTCATCTCCATACAGAGGATGATGTTCAGGTCCTCAGCTTTCTGAGAAGCCTTGACATCCCATACCCCATTGACCGTATAAACCGGGTTATACGCATTTTTCACCCAGTCCCCCTCATGGTGCCGGTAAGCATCCACATCCACACATTTCTCCACGAAATGGGAATCCAGATCCTTCAGTTCATAATATTTCCCTTGAAGGTCAACCATCGGGCGAGTCTCTTCCTTTTTGTTGACCAGATAGATTCCCGGAACGCCGGCATCCCTGGACACCTTAGCATCATCCGCACCGAAAGTCGGAGCAATATGCACGATGCCCGTACCGTCATCCGTTGTCACATAGTCACCCAGGATGACACGGAAAGCTCTGTCCGACATCTCAACAAAACGGTCCCGTCCGTCTTCCCCGACAAAGACTTTTTCCGGATGCTTTGCCCCATAGTCATTGACAAACTCAGGAGAATAATCCCCCATTTTCTCACATGGCCGGGTCCAAGGCATCAACTGGCGGTAGTGCACGCCTTCGAGGTCCACCCCTTTCATACGGCCGATCACCCTCCAGGGGCAAATCTTCTTCGCCTTATCAAAAGGAGGCAGCGGATCTTTCCCGCTCTTCACCTCCTGGTCAGCTTTCAGATAGGCAGTGATACGATTCTCACCCATGATGAGCGTCATCGGCTCCCCATTATAGAGATTATAAGTCTGGATAGCCACATAGTCGATCTTCGGACCTACGCAAAGAGCCACATTTGAGGGCAGTGTCCATGGCGTTGTCGTCCAGGCGATGAAATACGGTTTCCCCCATCCAGACCATTCCGGTTTCGGATCGGTGATCAGGAACTGCGCCGTCACCGTAGTGTCCTTCACGTCCCGGTAGCACCCCGGCTGGCTCAGTTCGTGCGAGCTCAATCCCGTGCCTGCTGCCGGGCTGTAAGGCTGGATAGTATATCCCTTATAAAGCAAGCCCTTATTATACAGTTGCTTCAACAGCCACCATAGGGTTTCAATGTACTTATTATCATAAGTGATATAAGGATGCTGCAGGTCAATGAAATAGCCCATCTTCTGAGTGAGGGAATCCCATTCTTCCGTAAATTTCATGACATTCTCACGACATTTACGGTTATAGTCCTCTACAGAGATATACTTGTCACTTTTCTGATTGTCGATGTCTTTCTTAGAAATGCCCAGTTCCTTTTCCACTCCGATCTCCACGGGAAGTCCATGGGTATCCCATCCTGCCTTCCGCGGCACCCGGAATCCCCTCATGGTCTTATAGCGGTTGATGGTATCCTTGATGGAACGCGCCAGGACATGGTGTATTCCAGGATGGCCGTTAGCAGAAGGAGGTCCTTCAAAGAAAACAAATTCAGGACACCCTTTTCGTTCATCTATCGAGCGATGGAAGATATTTTCTTTCTTCCACTCAGCTAACACATCTTTATTGATCTCTACAAGATTCAGGCCGTTATGCTCGGCAAATTTCTTAGCCATTATACAAATTCTTGTTTTATAACTTAATTCTTCAGGGTTGCAAAGATAACAAAAAAAAATGTCTTAACAGCAATACTCTTACAATTTTTCTATTTTCACGACATTCTGCTTTAAGTCAAGAATCCACCCTTTACAAACTCTCAGCTTCTTCCAGCCAGATACTGCTGGAGGCATCAGAAGGCATACGCCAGTCTCCACGAGGGCTCAGGCTCACGCTTCCCACTTTCGGTCCGTCCGGAAGGCAACTGCGCTTGAACTGCTGGGCAAAGAATCTGCGGAGGAAGACTTTAAGCCATTTCTTGATCGTCTCTTCATCGTAAGTGCCCCCCAATTCAGCCCCGGAGACAGTTTTACGCTCAGCCGTCTTCTCTTTGCTCCTCTGATCAATAAAGGCTTTCTTGGCCAGCAGGAAGATCTTTCCCGGGCGGAACCCATACCGGAGAAAGTAATACAGGAAGAAATCATGCAGTTCGTATGGACCTACCAGATCTTCCGTCTTCTGCTGGATCTGTCCGTTTTCGTCCGCAGGGATCAGTTCTGGAGAAATCGGAGTATTGATAATATCCAGCAATGCCGTCCTGCTGGTCTCATCAATAGGGCTGTCGGCGATATGTTCCAAAAGAAACTGTATCAAGGTTTTCGGGATACTCGCATTGACACCATACATGCTCATGTGGTCTCCATTATAGGTAGCCCAGCCCAGTGCCAGTTCGCTCAAATCACCCGTTCCGATGACCATACCCTCGAGTTGATTAGCCAGATCCATCAGGATCTGTGTCCTTTCCCGTGCCTGACAGTTTTCATAAGTAATGTCATGGATATTCGCATCATGTCCAATGTCCTGAAAATGCTGGGTCACAGCCTTGCTGATATTAATTTCACGGACAGAGACCCCCAGGCTCTTCATGAGGATGACCGCATTATGATGAGTACGATCCGTCGTACCGAACCCCGGCATGGTCACCCCTATAATTCCCTTACGGTCCAATCCGAGTTTATCGAAAGTTTTCACGCACACCAGAAGGGCCAGAGTGGAATCCAGTCCCCCACTGATGCCGACGATGACCGTCTTCACGTGAGTATGGACGATTCTCTTTGCAAGACCCAGCACCTGTATATTGATAATCTCTTCGCAAGAAGCATTTCTGTCTTTTTCCTTTGGAATAAAAGGATGCGGGTCCACGGTACGGTCCAGCACGAAATCCCGTTCCATATCAGGAGAAGCCGTAACAATATGATGAATAGACAAACCTGATTCCTGCATGGCATATTTCACATTACGCTGCGCATTCACATAAGTAGAATTACACCGTCGTTCCGTCTGGAGTTTTTCGATGTCAATCTGAGCAATCTCAAGTTGGCTGTTAAGGGAAAACCGTTCGGATTCAGCGAGCAAGTGGCCGTTTTCATAAATTATGGCATTTCCGCCATACACGACATCCTGTGTACTTTCACCAAAGCCGCAGGAGCTATAGATATAACCCGTCATGGTACGTGCACTCTGGTTAGAGAGAAGGCTCTTGAGATAAGCATGCTTACCACTCAGTTCATCGCTGGCGGAAAGGTTGAAGATCAGTTGGGCACCAGCCAGGGCAAGTCCATTGCTCGGTGGAGTAGGAGCCCATACATCCTCACAGATTTCAACGCCAAACGTAGCCCCTTTGGAAGTAGTAAATAACTGCAAGTCAGGAGTAATCAGTATTTTGTGTCCTGCAAAGCGGATTTCCGTTGCCTTCACATCCTGTGCAGAAGCGAACCACCTTTTCTCATAGAACTCACTGTACTCAGGGAGATAGGTTTTAGGAACCAGTCCCAGGAGTTTGCCTTTCTGAATGACGGCTGCACAATTCAGCAGCAAGTCACCCACCACCACAGGAAGTCCCACAATAGCGATAATATCCAGTTGCCGGGTGACATTCAGCAACATCATCAGAGAATTCTCCGAAGCATCCAGGAGCAGTTGCTGGTGAAAGAGATCCTGGCAAGAATATCCCGTAATGGAAAGTTCCGGAAAGACGATGATCTCCACCCCCATTCCTTCAGCCTGAACGATGATACTTTCTATCTGCTGGGTGTTAAATCGCACATCGCCTACCTTTACAGAAGGGACAGCGCTTGCTACTTTGATGAAACCGTATTCCATAACCTTTAATTTTTTATTGACGCGAGAATATTGTTATTAGTTTAAGACCGCACATTTCCTGTCAGATGATGCCACTTTTCATATTGTCACCCCAGATGCCGGCCTTGTTATTAGTTTCGATCCCGGCATCCCGGAAAGAGATACCAATATATTTATATTTAGTCAAATTGATAATGTGATCTCTGTTCTGCTCCTCAGTGTATGGTCACCTGAGTGGCGCCATATCCATATTCCTGAAAAGAAGCATCCTGATATGTACAATGCTTATACCGATAGTTGATCTCATGGATCAAGGCATGGCGGAGGACCCCCTCACCCTTACCATGAATGAAGACGATTTTCAGTCCTTTTCTGTTCATATTCTCATCCATTATTTTCCGGAAATAATCCAGTTGGTAATGGAGAATATCCACTGCTTCCATTCCGTCCGTCGTTTCCAGCAAAGCCGAAGAATGAAGATCCACGACCAGCGGATCATTCTTTTTCCTTGCACACTTATCCACAGCAGCTGTCACAGGCACCTGTGTCTGCGTCTCCTTATGGTAGAGTTCAGCCTTCAACTTTTTGGAATCCAGATGCAAGGGGTGGCTGATAACATCATTCTCGATGACCGGATAGAGCAATGCCTTCTGGTCAAAGAAATCATTTTCAGCGAATGACCCCTGTTTACAGAATTTCACGGCATCGATATGAAACTGAGCCTCCACCGGAGATTTCCACAAAAAAGGCTTGTCCTTCTTATAAGCAATGATCTGCAAAGCGATATGTCCCAACTGGCCGATCTCCATCAGGGAGTCCTTCTCGATGAAGAGTTTAGTATTCGGCTCCACCTCAGCCTGTTGCCTGAGCGTCCAGGCGTTCCCTTCAGCGTGAAGGTAAGCATAGCCGATGGTATAATTACTATCATTGACCAGATAGGTTTCAAACTGTGTGTCCGGCAGAGCCAGGACATCTCCCGGTAAAAAAGCCAGATAGACCGACAGCCGATCACCTCCCTTCCTTTCCTCTGCAGGCTTGCGGAAAGTAACTTTTTGATCCGCAGGATCATTCTCCTGCTCTTCCTCCGCCTGCTCATCATCATCCGCATCGAGCATAGCCTTGATACTTTTCCGGTCATTTTTCAGTTCCGTCCGGGCATGGGCTTCCGCCTTTTCCTTGGCATCCATTTTTTCAGAAATCATTTTCCCCATACTGTAGTCATCAGTAGAGACGACCACTACATCATTAACGGGAGTGGGGATCTGAAATCCATCCTCATCCTCGACCAGTACGATGCCATTGCCCTGGAAGCCAGCCACCTTACCGCCGCCTGTCTCCGACAGGAACCTTACCTTGTCACCTATTTTCATATTATCTATCTATCTTTCTTACTTACTTACATTAATGATCACAAAATCCAAATTACTGCCGGACGGTCCATATCCATAGACCGACCCATCCCTAAGGAATCAGCAGGCAGGCATCACCATAGCTCAGGAACTTAAAGTCATGAGTCAAGGCATACCGGTATGCTTTCTTCCAGTCACCATGCAGGAAAGCACTGACCAAAAGCAGCAACGTGCTCTCAGGCTGATGAAAATTGGTAACCAGCAATTTGACAAACTTATACGTATATCCCGGTGCGATGAAGAGAGCCGTACTTGAATGAAGGGCGTCCAGGCCATTCCTGTCCAGATAAGCCAGGATATTCCTGACCGCCTGTTCCGGGGTGATGCCCTCTGCCAGGCCCCCATCCCTGCCGTTATCGTACGGGTCCCACTGATTCACGTGCAGGTCCTCCTCACTGGCATCAGGATGAGTCTGCAGATAAGCCCCCATATAATAGAGGCTCTCCAGCGTGCGGACAGAAGTGGTGCCGACAGCTATGCACCCGCAATGATGCTCCAGAAGACGTTCGAAGGTATGGCGGTGGACAACGATATATTCAGAATGCATCTCATGGCCTTCGATCTCCTCTGTTTTTACCGGTTTAAAAGTACCAGCCCCCACATGCAAGGTCACCTCATCACGGACAATGCCTTTGAGATCAATATCTTTCAGGACCTGATCCGTAAAATGAAGACCGGCAGTAGGTGCCGCCACACTCCCGTTAATTTTAGAATAGACCGTCTGATAGTCAATCTTGTCACTCTCCTCCGTAGAACGATTCAGATAAGGCGGAATAGGAAGTTCACCCACCTGTTCAAGAATATCAGCGAAGTTCACCTGATCAGCCTCCCAGTCAAAATTGATCCAATAATTTGTTCCTCCCGTATGATCAGTCATTTTTTTCTGTTCCGCATTCAGTTCATCTCCCCTGAGCATGGTAGCCTTCAAGGAAAACTGATGTCCTTTGATTTCAAAATCCCGCACAAGAGAACCCTCTTTCCACTTCTTCATATTCCCCACCATACACAGCCAGGAGCAATGCCCGGTGGTCTGGAACATCCGTTCATAATCAGAAGGAACGGCAGGTTCCATGAGAAAGATCTCTATCAGCGCACCCGTCTCCTTACGAAAGTGCATACGCGCCTGGATAACCCTTGTATTATTGAAGACCATCAAGGCACCTTCAGGAAGATACCTGGTTATATGATAGAAAATATCCTCGCTCACCACCCCATGCTGGTAAAGGAGGAGTTTGGCATGATCCCGCTGGGGATTAGGATGTTCAGCTATTTTGTCATCAGGTAAGTCATAATTGAAATCAGCAATTCTAATGTGTTTAGTATCCATAAATTTATCTTTTAATAATTGGGTATAATCCCTCTGAAGAGAGCATATACCAATGTGAAAGCCAGTACGGTCATCACCACGTCTACATCACTGTAGTCGTAACCAGTTTTCGTGTATTGGGATGAAATATAATTCAGTTTTGGAGAAATCTTGTAGTACATTTTATGATAAAACAAATAGACCAGGAATCCTGTCAATGCACCGAAAGCCCAACCGGCGAGCACATCACTGGGATAATGCACACCCAGGTAGATTCTTGTCCATCCATTGAGCAAAGACCAGAAGACCAATGTAAAACTCAGCAGGCGGCTACGGACCAGGAGGCAGAAGAACACCGCCAGGCCCATCGTATTGGCGGCATGAGCAGAGAAGAAACTGAACCCCTCGCCCCTATAGCCATGTACCACATCGACAGAATATTTCCATAGCGGATCATCAGACGGACGGCATCGCGCCACGAGAGGCTTGATGATGCCATTGTCTATACCATCGGTCAGCAACACACATAAAGCCACACATCCTACCACCAGCATGATCTGTGCCATTGTCTCATTGTTTTTCAACACAAGATAGAAAAGCACGATATACAAAGGAATCCATGTGAGCCCTGATGTGAGAGCCAGGACTAAACCATCCGCGAATTGCGATTGACTCCCATTGAAAAAATTGAATATAATTCTGTCTAATTCTAAGAATTCCAATTTATTTTTCTATTATGATCTTCAAGATTTCCGATCAGTGATTATCTTCTACTCCCATTATCTGCTGTCAGCCGACAGTGAACTAAATCCCTTCTATCTGGTTGGTCCGCAACCATCCCTCACGACCATCGGCAAGTTTAATGCCTCTCCATCGCTCCATGGTCGAATCCGTAATGTCCACCCGGGTCCCCTCATGGATGACAAAAGCCTCCCCACTATTCTTCGCCGGAGTTTTCTTCACGGAAATAGAAGGAGAGGTAACGATCGCTCCCGTACGGTGCAGAAGATCCGATTTCTGTTGAAAGGCAAAGAGGTTACATAGCAGGAAAACGACTACAGACACACACGCGCCATAGAATCCCACTTTCCGCAGTGCCAGACTTTTTCCGAAAAGATAGGCCAGGATAAGGATTAAAGCCAACAGCAGTGTGCCTATAGCGATATGTGCCCAGCGGTCCACACTGGTAAAACTCACCAGGTCCTTATACCAGGAGACGAAGAACACCTCGTTCTGAGGAATAATCTTATCAATAGTCTTACTCCGTGCAAAATCGAGATTAAACCGAATATCCTTGTCTCCCGGTTGAATCAGATGGGCCCTTTCATAAGCCAGAACAGCCTGGGGAATATTATCACTGCGATAATAAGCATTCCCCAGATTATAATACAAAGCCGCGCTGACCCCCTTTTTCAGGAGTTGCTGATAGTCCTTGATTGCCTGCTGGTAATTACCTTTCGTATATTCAGCATCCGCATCAGCTTTTGTAAGTGCCAAGACATTCTGGCCAAAGGCCAGCAAAAGCAAACAGAGGAAAAGGAATCGTAATTTCTTCATAATTTATCTGTTTACGGAATTTCTATTACCTTTTTTCATCACATCCTCGATATTCATGATCGCGGTCATTGCACTATCGAACGTCCGCTCCATATTCCCCTGCGGATCTCCCGGTGCATAACGTTCAAATTCACATTCATCCAAGGCTCCGACGAATTTTCTGATGGTTTCCTCATCCACCTGACAAGCGGCCAGATTATCCTGGATATTCTCACGGGTGAGCTGCTCCACAGGCATATTCAGTTTGTCACTGATATATCCCCATAAAGCCCTGAGCACTTCATCATAAAACTCAGCCTGCCGGCCTTTGATCATCAGCAGGCTGGCTCGTCTCAGTCTTCTCTTTGCGACCTTATTAGCTTTTTTACCCCTCATCTTCACCCTGTCAGCCATCTCAGCCGCGCGCTTTCTGAAGATGATCAACAATGCCGCAAAAGCAGCTATAAGCAAGAACAGGATCATCATATACCCTGTGCTTCCAAAGAAGAAATGATTAACCTGATGGAAGCTGCAACGGCCCAATTTGATCGGATGAATATCCTGGTCTTTCATATCCGAGAAATCAGTAACCCCAGACTCATTCCCGTCACCTTTTCCTACATTCAGCACAAACGGCTGGGTATGAATCGTTTTATAAGCATTGGCAGTCACGTCATAATAGGTCATCTTGACTGACGGAATAGTATATCTGCCCTGGTTACGGGGAACGGCTAGAAAGTCATACACCATATTTCCTTCCACCCCATTAGCCGTCAGTTTGGTTTTATCCGTCACCTTGGCATCGTAGGTGTCAAAACCTTTGGGGAAATTGACGACCGGCTGCTTCAGCAGTTTCAAGTTGCCCACTCCACCGATGACGACACGCAGGGTGATCGGCTCCCCCGCCTTAACTTCCTTCTTGTTGAGTTGGGCGGTAATATTAAACTTGCCCACCCCTCCGGAAAAGCCGGAAGGACTAGGTGGCAGTGGATCCACATGAATAGTCATCCCCGGGGCGATGATGCTCTTCTTCACATCCACATAATCGGATCCCCCATTAAAGAATGCTTCAAAAGGATCAACATTTCTATTTTCCTCTTCTACTATCCCTTTGAACATGATACTGGGTATTTTCAGATTACCCGTCATCTGAGGATACATGACATATTCACTCCACGTGACACAGCGATAAGGTCTGCCATTGATCTTCTCTATATGGAAAGTTTTCTGTTGCGGGAGTTGTACCTCCTGAGTATGAAATCCATTCAGATCCGGCATTTTCCCTTCCAGTTGGGTCAAGTTCACCGTCGTATAGACCTTATAAGTAAGGAGAACCGGTTCCTGTTCATGTACCCTTCGCTTACTTGCCGTCACCCTGATAAAGAGTTCATTACCCGTTATACGAGAACCTGCAGCACGCATACGAGGCGCACTCGCCGGACTGCCCTGCATATTCGGAGCCCCGCCATTAGCCTGGGCATGCCCGGATACATGGATATGGGCAGCCCCGGAAGCGATGCGCCTTCCATCTACCACAGCATGGGCTCCTGGAATAGTATAATGTCCTCCCCGTTCAGCGTAAAGGGTATAAGTATAAGTGATGGATGACGAGCTGCTTGTATGGCCGTTCACCATCGTAAAACTGGACTGAGAAGAAGAATACGGTCCAGCAACTACTTCGAGTCCTTCAGGAACATTACCACCACGGAACTCTGACACATCCTGAGTATTCACCGTATAAGCTATACGGAAGTTTTCCCCCACAGCTACATGTGAAGGAGCAGAGACAGACATTCTCTGTGCCCATAGCGGCATATAACCCACAACGAGGAACAGGCTTAGAAACAGATATGTATAGAAACGTTTCATATAATAATTATCCTTGAATTTCATCCGTTGAGACAGAAGAAGAGGTTCCCTTTCCGTCTTCCGGACGACCTGTTATTTACCAGTCCTTATCCAATTGCTTTCTCCGAGGCTGTACCATGTCTTTCTGGAGCTTAGCCTTCGTAGCCTGCTCCTGCTGGACAGCCGCATTCAGAAGTTGCTCGGCATTCTGTTTGCTCATCTGAGGCTGATTGGGATTCTGTTGATTCTTGTTTTGATTTTTGTT
>DHOX01000067.1:48802-74915 GCA_002409785.1 Prevotella sp. UBA5379
TTGTTTTGATTTTTGTTCTGATTCTGTTTGTTCTGATTCTTCTGATTTTGCTTATTCTTATTGTTTTTATTCTTGTTCTTGTTCTTGTTCTTATTCTTGTTTTTGTTTTGATTCTTATTCTTTGGCTGATTCTTCAATAATTTCTGGCAGAGCGCAAGATTATAACGAGTCTGATCATCAGACGGATTATTTCTCAGAGCCTCTTCGTAGAACGGTATCGCCTGTCCATACTGCCGGTGGCTTTCGAAGATCACCCCCGAATTATGATAGCTCCATGATTTCCGGATCTTTCCCTTTTCCATCTGTCCAGACTTCATAAACTGTTGCACAGCGAGAGAGTCCTTATGCTGCATCATCAAGGCACACCCCAGATTATAGGCAGCCTGAGAATTATCTGCATTGGCTGCTATTGCTTTCCTGTACAGCGTTTCCGCAGCCGTCCATTTACGAGCATGATAAAGTTTGTTACCCTCACGGATAAAAGTTCTGTCCGCCTGAGGTTTCATATCAGGAACAGCCATCACCAGACAGAAGCCTGCCAGCAGCAGGACTGCACCCAGAATGATATATTTAGCATACGGTCTCATCATTTCTTCCTAAAGATTTTTACCTTTTTGAACAACGGATTTTTAGCTTCCGAGATACACACCTCAAGGATGAGAAGGATAAGGACGATCCATCCCACGACCTGGAATTGCTCATTATAAGCACTGTATATGACAGATTCCGAATCCCCATGCTGCAACTTCGAGAGGGCCGCATTGAGCTGATCCTCGACATTGGTTGTATTATCCACATGGATATAGGTACCATCACCAGCCTGGGCTATCTGCTGAGCGGTCTGCTCATTGAAGGCAGTCATCACCGTATTTCCACTCCGATCCTTCAAGTAAGAACCATTCCCCATAGGTATGGGAGCCCCCTTGCCAGTTCCTACGCCGAGCACAAACACATTAATCCCTGCCTTATGAGCAGCCTTGGCTGCAGCCTCGGCTCCACCTTCATGATCCTCAGCATCCGTGATCACGATAATAGCCTTACCCGACTGGTCATCCTCCTGCGAAAAACTATGCATGGCCAGATTGATAGCCTGTGCAATATCAGTTCCCTGAGTCTGGATCAATCCAGGTTCAATATCATTGAGAAACATCTTAGCCGAAACATAATCAGAGGTAATCGGTAACTGGACGTATGCTTCACCGGCAAAAACGATCAGTCCGATCTTATCATTGTTAAACTTATCCACCAAGTTTTCGACCAGCATCTTGCTCCGCTCCAGACGGGACGGTTCCACATCCTGTGCCAGCATGGAATTGGATATATCCAGACAGATAATTGCCTGTATCCCTTTACGTTTTTCGTTGGACACCTTAGTGCCCATCTGAGGACGGGCAAGCATGACCACTACCAAAACCAAGGCAGCTATCAAGAGCCAGAACTTCACGCCAGGGCGATACTTGGATACATCCGGCATCAAACCTTTCAGAAGGTCTTTGTCACCGAACTTCCGTAATTTACTGCGACGCTGATGCCACCCGACCAGACGGATAACAATCAGAACCGGGACAGCAATTAAAGCCCACAGATATATAGGATCCTCAAATCTAAACATTTCTGAATATTTCTAACATTTCTAACCATCTGATCAGGGTATGCGGCGGAACCACGTAATCCTGAGGAGAATTTCCAGGAGCAAGAAGCAGAGCGCAGCAAGAGCAAAGGGCTGGTAAGCATCATAACGTTTTGCGAAATGCTGCACATTCATCTTCGATTTTTCAAGTTGGTCTATATCATGATAAATTTTCCTCAATTGAGACGTATTCGTGGCACGATAGAAATTACCGCCTGTCGCACTTGCAATCGAGCGGAGAGTCTGCACATCCACTTCAGCCGGAAGGTTTACATACTGTGTCGTTCCCGCAATCTGCACCGGGTAAGGAGCCACCGTGTTCGTACCTACACCGATGGTATACACCCGGATACCCAGTCTCTTCGCGATCTGGGCGGCTGTCATGGGAGAGATGTCCCCCATATTATTAGAACCATCCGTCAGCAGAATCACCACTTTACTTTTTGCTTTTGAGTTCTGAAGACGAGAGATAGCACTTGCCAGTCCCATTCCCAGGGCCGTACCATCGTCGATCAGCCCTCTGGCAGCAATATCCGTACGTACATTATGGAGAAGGGCCAGCAGGCTGGCATGATCAGTAGTCATCGGGCACTGTGTGAAAGCCTCACCGGCAAAGATCGTCAACCCTATATTATCATTTGGACGACTGGCTATGAATTCTTCAGCTACCTCCTTGGCAGCCTCAATACGATTCGGCTTCAGGTCCTCTGCCAACATACTTGTAGAAACGTCCATACACATCATGATGTCTATCCCTTCTACGGTCTTATGATTCCAGGCATTATGTGTCTGAGGGCGAGCCAGGATGATCACTATCAACGCAAAAGTAATGCACCGGAGCAGCATAGGCAAGTGCATCAGCCTCATGCGCAAACTTTTAGGAGCATACTCGTAAGCACGGGTATCGCTCATTTTCATCGTAGGTTCACTCTTTTTCCTGTACAGAAAATACCATAGTATATAAGGTATCAGTAACAGGAGCAGCAGAAAATATCCTTTGTTTGCAAATTCCATATCTACTAAATTAGCTTCACCACCTGTACGATCACATAAACGAGAAGAATTATAGTGACCAGTCCCGTCACGGTGAGCGCAATCTTTATATTACGACGGGTATCACGAGTTTTCTGATCAGAAGCACTTAATGTCGGGGCCACCTTCTCCTCTGCCGGCACTTCATTCGTCTTCGTCTCATCTATAAACTTGATAGCGTTGACCAGATTCCTATCATTTTCATTAATAAAAGTTTCATATTTCGCAAATTTCACCAGGTCCGCTGTCTGAAAGAGCTCCGTCAGTTCACTGATCATCTCCTGATCTCCGGCCTGACGCAAACGTTCTATGATGTCCGAACTGGTCATCTCTTTCGCACGAAAGCCGAACCGGTTCTGAATATATTCCCTCAATGCATCCGTAAGCTGTGTATAATAAGCTTTCTCACCCTCCATATTCTCCACATGCTCATGCTTGATCTTCTGTATTTTACTCAGAGCCTTCTCGTGTGCCGGAACCCGTTTGATTATCCTGAAGTGGACCATAATCGGTTTGTTCTCCTTTAACCGCACATAGCAATAGAAGAAGAAGGCACAAAGCAGAAGCATCAGCATACTGCCCCAGAACACAGGACTCCAGTCCCTCCATTCAAAGATATTGCTCTGGACGTCTTTAGGAGGATAGAACTTATCAGGGTGCAAAGTATCCACAGGAACTGTCAGTACCTTCAGCGCCAGTTGGTTACCATGGTAATTTTTTCCATCCACTTTCACGTTCAAGGCAGGAATAGGATAAAGTTTCTGGTGAAAGGATGTCAGCGTATAAGTACGTTCTATTTGTACCCTCCCATTGTCTAGGGACGTCGTATCACCGTCATTCCACGAAAGGACTTCCACCCCCGGAGTGATCATCTGAGATCTTTTGAATGCCGGCATATAAGCTTTCTGCCTCTTTCTCAAAGCCACCGTCAGATGTAAATTCGCCTGTTGGCCGATCAAGATCTGCATGGAGTCTATTTTCTGCTCCACCTGAACCTGTGACCAGACGGGCGATGCACACAGAACCGTGACGATTCCTATAACTATTTTTCTGATGAACTGATTCATTCTACAACATCTACTTGTTAAATCATCCGTCATGAACGTTGTTTGAAAAGGAGAAGCAACGACTTGGAAAAATCCTCATCTGTAGCAATACTCGTCCAGTCAACACGACTCTTTGCAAAGATCCCTTTCAGCCAATCTTCGCGTTCCAGCCAATAGCGGGTATGAGCCCGGCGGAGTTTTGCGGAGCCGGTGTCAATATACATCTCATACCCCGTCTCTGCATCCTTCACTTTCATCATCCCCACATCCGGCAGACGTTTGGCACGCGGGTCATACACCTGTATAGCCACGACATCATGCTTATGGTTGGCGATTTTCAGAGCATGTCCCAAGGCACTCTCTTCCTGTCCTTCTACCCGGACGGTACGGTCACGGTCATAAAAATCACTGATCAGAAAAGCCGTACACCTTCTTCGCTGGACACGGGTAAGGTATTCCACGGCCTGGGCCACATCCGTTTTTTCACTTTGGGGATGGAAATCCAGCAATTCCCGGATAATCAGAAGGATATGCTTCCTTCCCTTTTTAGGCGGAATATACTTTTCAATGCGGTCACTGAAGAAGATCACCCCTATCTTGTCATTGTTCTGAATGGCACTGAAAGCGAGTGTGGCTGCGATCTCCGTCTCCATATCACGCTTGGTCTGCCGGACTGTTCCGAAGTCAAGAGAACCGCTGACATCGACGAGCAGCATAACGGTCAGTTCCCGCTCCTCTTCGAAAACTTTAATGTAAGGCCGATGGAAACGAGCCGTCACGTTCCAGTCGATATCACGGACATCATCCCCGAACTGATATTCCCTTACCTCTGAGAAGGACATTCCCCTCCCCTTAAAGGCTGAATGATATTGCCCTGCAAAGATATTCTGACTCAGTCCGCGGGTCTTTATTTCTATCTTCCTTACTTTCTTTAAGATCTCTTGCGTATCCATATCTGATTAACCAAACAAATCTATCAGCAACGGAGTTTCCCCTTCCCTGCCTTTATTGATCAAGGTACTTCGACCTTATTGATAATTTTACTGACGATCTCTTCAGAAGTAACATTAGCCGCCTCAGCCTCATAGCTCAAGCCGATACGATGACGCATCACATCATGAACGACCGCACGTATATCTTCAGGAATCACATACCCCCGATGATGTATAAAGGCGTATGCCCGTCCAGCTTTGGCCAGGGCAATACTGGCACGGGGGCTCCCCCCGAAGTTGATCATATCCTTGAGTTCCGACATCCCATAACGTTCCGGATAACGGCTGGCGAACACGATTTCAGCAATATACTGTTCGATTTTTTCATCGATATAGACCTCATTTACGACCGCACGGGCCTTGAGGATCTCGTCAGCATTCACCACAGGAGAGACCACCGGCATACTTTCGGACAGATTTTCCCGGATAATCTGCTTCTCTTCATCCAGAGAAGGATAATCGATGACCACCTTAAGCATGAAACGGTCTACCTGTGCTTCTGGCAACTGATAGGTTCCTTCCTGCTCTATCGGATTCTGTGTGGCCATGACCATGAAAGGATCCGGCAACTTAAACGTCTGCTCCCCTATGGTCACCTGATGTTCCTGCATGGCTTCAAGCAAAGCACTCTGTACTTTCGCCGGAGCACGGTTAATCTCATCAGCCAAGACAAAGTTAGCAAACACAGGACCCTTTTTCACCTTAAAGCTTTCATCTTTCTGGGAATAAATCAGAGTACCAATGACGTCAGCAGGCAACAGATCAGGAGTAAACTGAATTCTGCTGTAGTGAGCATCAATCAACTGTGCCAGTGTCTTGATAGCCAATGTCTTAGCCAGTCCCGGGACACCTTCAAGGAGAATATGTCCATCACTCAGTAATCCGATGAGCAAAGAATTTATCAGATGTTTCTGCCCAACAATCACTTTATTCATGCCCATCGTCAAGTCCGTGACGAACCGGCTCTGCTGTTCTATCCGCTCATTCAGTTCACGGATATCTATCGATTCAGCCATAATGATCAGTTTTTTATGTTAATTCCAAAAATACACCGCAAAAATACTGAAATTCATAGAGAGGAGCGAAAACTTGTATGTAAAATATATTAAAAATACTTCTTAAAACCTATATTTTAAGAAACTTTTAAGGCGTTTGAGAAGACCACTTAAGAAAACCGTCCGTTGTAAAAGGCACAGTCTCCCTTACTTTATACAAAAAAACAACCTAGAAAGAAAACAAGAAAGATAAGACACGATCTTCGTGCATTTTTTCAACAAAAAGAGTTGAGACAGACGTCCCAACTCTATTTTTTCCACAAATAATATAAGGAAATCAAGCCTTTGCTTCTGGTTCCGCGGTCTCCTTGGCAGGAGCAGCCTCACCCTCAGCAGGCTTTGCAGTCTCAGCCTCTTTTTGAGAAGCCTTAGCAGCCTCATCTGCAGCTTTTTTGGCCTCAGCATCAGCCTTTTCCTTAACGACGGCAGCCTTTTTATCTGCTACCTTCTTTGCGATGGTTTCATTCACCTTTTTCTCAGCTTCCAGAGCTTTAGACTTGGCATCATCCTTAGCCTTCATGCCACTATCATAAACAGCTTCCTTCTTCTGTTCCTTATCGGTTTTCCAAGCCTCAAAACGTTTTTGAGCCTCTGCTTCGTCAAAAGCACCTTTTTTCACGCCACCGCGCAGATGCTTCATCAAATAAACGCCTTCTCCCTTAAGGATATTACGGACGGTATCCGTAGGCTGTGCTCCAACCTCTACCCAGTAGAGTGCACGATCAAAATCCAAAGTTACGGTGGAAGGATCTGTGTTGGGATTAAACACCCCGATCTTTTCCGTAAACTTACCATTTCTCGGTGCTCTTGCATCAGCGATGACAATGCTGTAAACGGCATAAGCCTTATGACCGCCACGCTGTAATCTGATTCTTGTTGCCATTTTTACTTTAAAATTTTAATTAGGTTTGAATCTTGCCATTAACTCGTAATAGCGGTTGCAAATGTACAAATAAAACTTGATTAAAATTTCCGAAGAAGGAGAAAAGCTCAAGGAGTTAATAAATATTAACCATTTTCCCCTTCACATCCAGTTTCCCTTTATCGATATGTTACGATAGGGTCATTCTCAGACATGAGCATCCTTCACACCGGGTCTTCATTACGATCATTTGCGAAAAGATCATCAGCAGCCTTTTCCTCATCGTTATCAAACCACGTAGAGAGTTTGTCATGAGCTTTTTTCTTAACCTCCTCCGGCACATCCCCCCACACCTTGTGAAGGACATAGAGGAGCACGGCGAGATCATCGCTCAACCCTGCAATCGGAATAGCATCCGGCACTACATCCAGCGGACTGATCAGATAGCCCAGTGCACCGATAATCATTGCTTTATCTTTCACCGGTACTTTTTTACTTTCCAACGTATAGAACAAGATCAAGGCAGCATATACCAACTTTGCGCCCGAGCGTTTTGCAATACGGGAAATCTTTTCAACAAATCCATGCTTTGTGAAGGCATCCTTATACTTCATAAAGTCAGGTAACTGTGGCATGTTCATGGTTCATAATTTAATACATCATTAATAAATCGATCGATCACCGGGTTAGACAAACGACGGAGCCGTATCCGGATCAAGAGACGGATCACTGCTCCGACGATCAAAGCCAGCAAGACCCCTATGGCAAGAAAGACAAAGAAAGTCCAGTGCCCAAACGGGTAGCTCTGTTCAGGAATAGCAGAAAGGACGATAATCGGAAGGACGATCAAAGTACCGGCCACGGTAAGCTGGGTACGCTCGCTGCCCTTACTGTCCAGGACAGCCTGTTTATCAAAGAGATAATCATCCAGCATCCTTCTGGTGACCTTATAGTTTTCCATTTGAGGAAACCGGTCGTCAGCACTAAAATCTTTGATCCGCTTGGTCACCCTGTGTTCAAAATCATCCAAATCCTGCTTGTCAAGCGTTTTCAACAGCATATACAATCTGCTTTAAGAATAAAAAAAGGAAGCAGTGTCCCTGTAAGCCGGGTTCCGTTGCACCTTACGATGCCATCTGCCATTTATCTAGGACTCCGGTCACCCGAAGCCTCAAGCATTCTACCCTCCGTAGGGATCCGGAGATCATCGGGCGGGCAGCCCTCAACCTACGGTATACATGAATTTGCAGTCCCCGGAAGACACAGCCTGACGATCACCCGCCAGCTGGTGGTCTCTTATACCACCTTCTCACCCTTACCTGAAAAGATCCAACGGATCGGACACATTTCAGGCGGTTATTTTCTTCTGTC
Source organism: Prevotella sp. UBA5379 (assembly GCA_002409785.1). Classification (GTDB taxonomy): domain Bacteria; phylum Bacteroidota; class Bacteroidia; order Bacteroidales; family Bacteroidaceae; genus Prevotella. The sequence goes on from DHOX01000067.1 coordinate 56,791, forward strand.
AACACCTACTGTCACCAATAGCTTCTGTTTTCGGAAGCGGGGCGCCCTGCACTGCCCGGACTTTCCTCTCGCACCCTGAAGTGCCAGCGGCAGAACCGGAACACTGCTTTCCATTTTGCAAAGATATAATAAAAGTTGTGAGGAGACAACTTTTACGATCATTTTTTTTTATGAGGAACAGGAAACCGCTGTTCTCCGTCTCCAAAATTACAAAAAGGCCCCAAACAGCAACAGGAAGAATATCCTGCGTTTTAAGAAATGTAAATCTATACCGGTACACATTTAAGAGCCGTTAATGTGTTAAATTTAAGTGTTAAAATGGGATAAAGAAAACCGACATTTTGACACATAAAGCTATTTTGCGCTTATATTTGCAATCAAAATAAGACAGAAGTCAATATTGACTTGTCCATGAATATAATGGAAATCATTAAAATTTAAATAAGTAATTAACATGAAAAATTTAAGTAAAAATGTCATCGCAGGGCTTTGCCTGGCAGCCATTACCTTTGGCAGTGGAGCTTTTATCCAGGCAAATGCTGCCACATTAGCAGTTACTTCTGAACAACCGGTAGATTTGACCTATGCTGCTGCAAAGGCTGTACCAGCAGTAGTCCATATTACGTATGTCAAGAATTCCAAAATAGAAACCGTTGACGTACAAGGCAGTCCTTTCAGTTTTTTTGATGACCCGTTTGGATTCTTCGGAAATCCGAATGACGGCGATAACAATAATGGTGAGAAGCATAAGGAACATGTGCGAACTCCCAAGCAGGAAGCAAGCGGTTCTGGCGTTATCATCTCACCAGATGGATATATTGTGACCAACAACCATGTAGTGAGCGGAGCCGATGAGTTGACCGTTACCCTAAATGATAACCGGGAATTTTCCGCGCGGATCATCGGTACTGATCCTACAACAGATCTGGCATTGATCAAGATTAATGCCAAGAATCTTCCTACCCTTCCGATAGGAGACAGCAACAAACTCAAGGTTGGCGAGTGGGTACTTGCAGTAGGCAATCCATACAACCTGAGTTCTACGGTTACTGCAGGAATTGTCAGTGCCAAGGCACGGTCACTAGGTGGAGACGGCGACGGCCCGCAGATTTCAAGTTTTATCCAGACTGATGCAGCCATCAACCCAGGTAATTCTGGAGGAGCTCTGGTCAATACCAAGGGAGAACTGGTAGGCATCAACGCCATGCTGTACTCTCAGACCGGATCTTTCAGTGGTTACGGGTTTGCCATACCTACCAATATCATGACCAAAGTGGTAGACGATCTGAAGAAATATGGAAGTGTCCAGAGAGCCTGGCTCGGTATCAAGGGCGGTGATGTAATCAATTATATCAATGCACAGAAAGACCAGGGTAAGGATGTAGATCTCGGCACAAACCAAGGAGTGTATGTGGATGAAGTAGAAGACGGTGGTGCCGGAGAGGCTGCAGGCCTGCAGAAGGGAGACGTAATAACTGGCATTGACGGGCAGGATATTACAAAGATCTCTGAACTTCAACAAGCCATTAACGCAAAGAAACCAGGGGACAAGATCAGGATCACTTTCCTGCATCATAAACGTACGGTCAGTAAGACGGTAACCCTGAAAAATGCCCAGGGGACTACATCAGTGATCAAAGCAGAAGACCTGGATGTTTTAGGAGGAGAATTCCGTCCGATAACACCGTCTCAAAAGAAACAACTGAATATCAGCTATGGCATTGAAGTGACCAAGACAGAAAGAGGTGCCTTACAAAAAGTCGGTATTTCCCGTGGTTTCATCATCCAGAAGGTAAATGATGAAGAGATGAAGACCATCGAAGATCTGCAAAAGGCCGTAAAGAGTGCTTCCACAAGTTCTGCACCAGTACTCTATGTGCAAGGAATCTGGCCTACCGGCAAGAAAGCTTATTTTGCAATTCCTCTGGAAAAAGAATAAACGGTAATTGAAACCGATCGCCTCCTGTATTTCCAAAGCAGAAGACTGATTGATGTTAAAACCAGATGATAGTAGGTATTCACGCAAAATACCTACTATTTTTTTTGCCTATACAGAAGAATTTCCGTATTTTTGCATCAGTTTCATGCAGGCACTATCCTGCAGAGCCGGAAAATCTTTTTCAGTCTCAAGTCATCTGCTTTGAGTCCTTTCACGGGATATGATGATTTACCCTTCTATTGCAACTTAACAAAGAACAGACCATTAGTTTTATCTTTTATACAGGCTTATATTTCAAAATGAAAAAAACAAAGACATTGTTATTAGGTTTGATTGCCCTCATCGCTTTCACCTCAAATGCATTCGGAAAGAACGTTATGCACCCAACCTATATCTTTGGTTTCTCTGCTTCCTTTAACGATTCAATCGTCTACTTTACGAACATCCAACGCATAGATTCTGCCTGGATCGGCACAAAGACTACTTTTCTTTTCGGCAGGGACAACTATTCTTATCAGTTGAAAAATTATCTATCCTCCATCGGTATGAACAATCGCACCTGTCTGGTAGAATTCGCAAAAACGAAGAAAGATATTGACAAGAAATATCAGAAACTGATGAAAAGATACATCCCCGACAAGAAAAAGGGGCAACTTCCAAGATTTGCCATCAAGCATCTTTCAGCTTCAGACTTCGAGTTTAAGGCTATGCAACCCACGGCAAATGAATTAGAGGAAGAACCGGCCGAAAAGCCCAAGCGGAAAAACCGGGAGAACCGGCCAGAAGGGCATTCCCGTCCAAATCAAAGAGGTGAGGGTGGTCCCTTTTCATCCGGTGGCCAACAGCCCCCAATGGGAGGGATGCAACAAACTCCTGGAGGCGGAGACCAGTGATCCATTCGGCGGAAGGTTTGTCAGAAGAGGGATAAATCATGGACATCATACATACTTTCAGCATTGCCGGATGGACGTTCAAGACCATATCAGAGAGGCAGGATGGGGACATTCTTAAACTTCTCCCTTCTTTCCTGCCTTTCCAGACAGAACCATCTGAAAAAGAACCGCTGTTTCTGTTAACCATAGACAATGACCTGCAACCCATCCCTTCTGCCTGCTGTGAGCACATCCGTGCCTTTGATTCCGGAAACGGGTACGTAATCGTAGACCGTCTTCACAACGGAGGCTACCAGTATCTCATCAAAGACCTTGAAGGCCATCCCTGTTGTCTACTGCTGACAAATAAAGACTTCACCAACAATAAATGTGCTTTATATGGAGGGATAAAAGGTCGGGCATTTGGTCTCAATGATGCCCTGATGCTTTGTTTTGCCTTCGCAGGAAGCAAGAAGAAAACCCTTCTTATTCATGCGTCAGTAGTGCGCAACGAGGGATACGGTTATGCTTTCATAGCCAAGAGTGGAACAGGAAAAAGCACGCATACGGCCTTATGGTTAAAGCATATCAAAGGCTGTGACCTGATGAACGATGATAATCCGGTGGTCAGAATCATCGAAGGACAGCCTTACATTTTCGGAAGTCCATGGAGCGGAAAGACCCCTTGCTACCGGAATGTAAAGGCAAGACTTGGAGCCATTACCCATATCGAAAGGGCTAAGACGGACGAAATCCGGAAGTTGGCTCCTGTAAAAGCCTTTACGGCCGTCCTTCCATCCTGCTCTACCATGAAATGGGATAAGGATATTTATGATTCTATCTGTGATACCATAACCGGCATACTCCAGACCACCGGTATTTATCAATTACGATGCCTGCCGGACGAGGAGGCAGCCCGTATGGCTTATCACACTTTGAGAAGGATATGAGAAAAGAAGTCCCCAATGCCCTGCTGATTCCGGAAATTGCCAAGATGCTGGAAGAAGGCCACACGGTAACATTAGGCTTGAAAGGTTTCAGCATGCGCCCTTTCCTTGAAGACGGGCGTGACACAGTCCTCCTCACCCGCCCGGACCACGTCCGTAAAGGAGACACCGTCCTGGCAGAGATCACCCCCGGACAATATGTCCTCCATCGTATCATCAGGATCAAAAAACAGGAGGTAGTCCTCCGGGGAGACGGTAACATAGGTACAGAACGCTGCACCCTGCATGATATCAAAGGATTTGCGCAAGGGTTCTACCGCAAGGGAAGGAACAGGCCGGACAGGACAAATGGACTGAAATGGAAGTTGTATTCCAATATATGGTGTACCCTGTTTCCTGTCCGGAGATACCTTCTTGCCGTCTATCGCAGACTATGGATTCCCCTGTTCGGTCCCTTATAAATACTCCTAAAATTAATAAGAAGCAGATTATGCATACAAAAAAAGGATTTAAACTCCGTGATGTCTGCGGAGAATCTATCATTATCGCTGAAGGAAAAGAGAATATAGACTTCAATAATATCATCAGCATGAACGAGACCTCAGCTTATCTCTGGAAAGCTGTTGAAGGGAAGGAATTCTCTTCCGATGACCTGGCCCGGCTTCTCACTGACCACTATGAAGTAGATCTTGAAACCGCTTCACGTGATGCCAGTGAAGTGGCACGAAAATGGCTGAAAGCAGGCATTACAGAAGAATAACCGTAAGGCATTAGAATGCCTATCAAAACAGAACCGGTCATGGCAATCAATCTTTCCATGACCGGTTTTTTCATGCTCTATCTGTTTTTACGAATACAGAGAACTCAAAGTTTTTATTTGAGATGTTCGATGAACCACTCGGCTATTTGCCTTAAGAGATGATTGCGCGTATTACCACCATAGATACTATGGTTGCGATTCGTGTAGTAGTTCTCCTTAAAATCCTTATCCGCCTGAACCAGTGCCTCAGCATATTCAAAAGTGTTTTGAGGATGCACATTATCGTCAGCAGTGCCATGACAAATCAGGAGAGCGCCATGCAACTTACCAACTCTCTCAATGGGATTGACCGCATATCCTTCCGGGTTCTCCTCAGGAGTTCTCATATAACGTTCCGTATAAATCGTATCATAATATTTCCAATTGGTAGGTGGAGCAACTGCGACACCAGCCTTAAACACGGGACGTCCCTCACTCATGCTCATCAAGGTATTGAATCCTCCGAAACTCCAGCCCCATATTCCTATCCGGCTTTTATCTACATAAGGCAGGCTCCCCAGATAAAGTGCCGTTTCTACCTGATCCTTGGATTCCAGATCTCCCAATTTCAGATAAGTACACTTCTCAAAGTCAGCACCTCGTCCTCCGGTTCCTCTCCCATCTACACACACCACGATGAATCCCTGTTGAGCAAGGTACATATCGAAAGCGCCCCCTTGGCCCATGCTCCCGGAAGACCAGGAATCCATAACCTCCTGAGCACCAGGACCGGAATACTGAAACATGACGACCGGATATTTCTTTGCAGGATCAAAACCTGCCGGTCTGACCATCCAGCCGTCCAGCCCGACTCCTTCAGAAGTCGTAAAAGAAAACGTATCTTTTTTCACCCAACCATACTCCTTGACTTTTGCCAGAAGGGCCTTATTATCTTCCAGGACACGAAGGACTTTGCCTTTGGAGTTTCGGACAGTATAAACGTATGGATGGTTATAATCACTCCAGACATTTATAAAATAATGGAAATCACCTGAGAAACTGGCAGAATTGACTCCATCCTGATCTGTCAGACGATGAACGTCTCCATCAGGAAGAGCGACATAGATCTGGCGGTCATGAGGATTCAAGACATCCGCCTGATAGTAAACACCCCCCGTCGACTCATCATAACCGTAAAGAGCCGTCACCTCATATTTCCCCTTTTCAACCTGACGGATTAATTTTCCATTCATATCATAGAGGTAGAGGTGCATGAAACCATCACGGTCACTGGGCACCACGATGGTCTGCTTGCCGATAAGTATAGCTCCCATAGCCTCTTCCTTAACATACTTAGGAACACTCTCCGTGAGAAGGTGGCGGCATACTCCAGAAAAAGGATTGACCCGATACAGTTGAAGGGTATCCTGATGACGATTCATGGTATAAGCGATCACGACATCCTTATCAGCAGAACATTTGACCCGGGGAATATAGCCGTCAGGGGCCAGGGGAAGAGATAATTTCTTCATCGTTTTTGCTGCCAGGCAATAACTCCACAGAGAAACAACGGCATTCTCCTGTCCAGCCTTAGGATATTTGTAAGTATAAGTCCCAGGATAATCAGCATATTCCTTTTTCTCCGGGTCCATACCTTTAAACAGTTGTAACGTATAGGTCTTTACCCGGCTTTCATCATACTTGATCCACACCAGGGAAGAACCATCAGCATTCCAGGTCATCGCCGTATTGAAACTGAACTCTTCCTCATTGACCCAGTCCGGTATACCATTGATGATATGGTTGAATTTTCCATCAACCGTAACCTGCACTTCATGATCACCATCCGTAATAAAAATATTATTATCCCGTACAAAAGCAATATGCTTATTGTCAGGAGACCAGATCGGGACCTGTTGAGAATTCCCTTCAGAGAGTTTTTTCAGCACCCCGCTTTTAATGTCATAGATAAAGAATTCAGCCTTGTAAGAACGCCGGTAAACACGCTTTGTCTTCGTACAGATCAGTAATTTCTTAGCATTTGGACTCAATATATAACTATCAAAATGGCCAATTGTGTCCCCCTTTGTCCTGGAGACATCAAATAGGACTGCCGTTTTCTTACCCGTTCTAAAGGCATACTTGATGATCCGTTTGCCATCCTGACTGATGCTGGCATACTGATCCGTGCCGGGGATGGGATTGATCCCATTAATTTTTTGAGCTGCGAAAGCATCAGAGGTTATCAATTTCAGATCCAACTGATTTGCAGCATTCATACTGGATGCCATAAGAACAACCACTAAAAAAGTCAACAATTTCCTCATGAGAACCTATCAATTATAGAATGACCTCATCGCCTTACCAAGAAAATCACTTACCTCATCTTGGAATAATCATTCATCTTCAATAAATCGAGAATCGTCAATTTGCGATGTTTTTTCATATAATGGTTGACGATTCGGACATAAGGGGTGTCATAAATACTTTTTTCTACCGCTTTGTTGGTAATCCACATCAGTTTGCCCATGTGAATATCACTATCCCACCGGGAACGACGGTCAGCATTTTTCAGCGGATACAAACTGAGAAGATAGAAACTGATACAATCAGGTACCACGTATGCACGTGTCATCGTTTTACGCTGGCTGAAAGGATAATTTTTCTTGTACAAAGGATAATTGATTCCGAGATATTTATCCAGGGATACTCCGACCGACTTGTCCCCGACCACCACACTTTGAGTCAAGGCCCCTATCTGAGAATAGAAAATCGGCTTGGGAATATCCGGGATCCAGTCCTCCAGATTATCAAATGCATTTTTCAACTCCTCATTGAGGTCGTCCATATTTGCATATTCAGTCTCTACATCAGCAATCATAGACTGGAGGGTAGAATCCTGAAAATAGATCAAGAACTTCTGACGCATATTAGGATCATAGATCTCTCCCAACTGCAACATTTTCTCAATGAGAGTCCTCGTTTCAATAGGGTAATCGGTATTCATCTGCTGGAGAGCAGAATAATCCCCCGTAGTAAAATACCGGCTCTCAAGGCGGTCATAGCGCTGAATCTCCAATTTGGGTTCAGACAAGTCATCATTGAACGGCTTCCATTTTAACTGGCAAGACGAACAGAGGAGTACGACCAATAATATATAGAAACCAATCTTCTTCACTAAATCTCAGATCCTTAATTATCAAGACAAAAGTACTAAAAAATATTATTATCGCCAAACAAAAAGCTAAAAAAATTAAAAATTTTAAGGTTTAAAGGTAAAATAGACAGGAAAAAAAACTATAATTATCAATTTTAATGAATCTAAGCATAAACAAAAAAAGGGCATCACCCGAAAGTGACACCCCACTCACTATTGTCATGAATCAACAAATTATTTCCATTACCCCAGAGATCTGAAGAAACAAAACCATTTTAAGCAATTTCGATCTTCCGGCAATTCTTCTTCTCTTCAGCTTTTAAGAACTTAGGCATTTCTATCTCCAGTACCCCGTCGTCTACCTTAGCGGAAATCTGCTCTTTGTTGACGTCATCCGGCAACACATAACTCTGTTCATAGTCACCGTATGAGAATTCACGGCGCAGATAGTGCTCTTTCTTGTCCTCATCCTTACTTTCATTTTTGGCTTCAATTCTGATAGCCAGATTACCTTCTTCATCTACATTGACCGAACAATGATCTTTTTTCAGACCAGGAACAGCGATGTCCATGGTATAAGCCTTTTCAGATTCCTTGACATTCACAGCTGGAGCTGTAGTGTTTACCATCGGAACCCAATCCGGATCGAAAAAGCGATCAAAAAAGTCTGGCATCAAATCTGAATGATCTTTACGTGCAAGTAACATAATGAATATCCTTTCTTTTTAAATCTTTTCTTCCGTGATCCCTCATTGGCTCCCCTCAGAAAATGCTCTTCAAGAAACGTTTTAATGAAGGACCGTCAGAAAAGAGGTATAGTTTATATTTGTCAGCGGAATCCGCAGTTTTTACGGAAACGAGTTAAGCAACTTCGATTTTACGAACATTTTTCTTCTCTTCTGTCTTGGCCAGTTTCGGTAACTCTATCTCAAGTACACCCTCATTCACCTTAGCAGAGATATGTTCCTTATCCACATTTTCCGGCAGAGAATAACTCTGTTCATAGTCTCCATAAGAGAACTCACGACGCAGATAGTGCTCTTTCTTGTTTTCGTCTTTATTTTCTTTCTTTGATTCAATCTTAATATCCAGATTGCCCTCTTTATCGACGTTGATCATACACTCCTCTTTCTTCAATCCTGGAACAGCTATATCCATGATATAAGCTTTTTCATTTTCCTTAATGTTGACGGCAGGAGCTGTGGTATTTAACATTGGAACCAAGTCTGTGTCAAAAAAGTTATCAAAGAAATTGGACATTAAATCTGATTTATTTCTACGAGCAAGTAACATAATGAATACCTCCGATTATTTTTTAATTATTGTCTAACTATTTTCAGAATTCTCTTGTCCTGCAGGATTTAAAAACTCTCCGGAGCTCTTCAGGTCTTTCGAGCCTCCAAACTCCAATAGGCTATTTGCAATATCCATGCCCGCGGAAGGAACAAGTCAATTTGTCAGCAGCGTGTGACTTTATGGCACTATCGATCTAAAAAATGATTATTCAAGGTACAATTTGTCCGATTCATAAAAAGAAAATAAGGGATCCTGCCTTACAGATATGGCAAGATCCCTTATTTCAGGTATTCGTCTATACTATTTTTATTTGTCAGCGTCCGTATCAGCCGACTTACGGGTAGATTTGTGAAGAGTACGTTTGCGCTTCGGTTTCTCCTCTTTAGAAGGAGTTTCAGATTTAATTCCGGCAAGTTCCGGATCGATCAGGATACGGCCACAGTATTCACAAACGATAATTTTCTTGTGCATCTTAATATCCAGTTGATGCTGTGGAGGTATTTTATTAAAGCAACCACCACAGGCATCACGCTGCACCGTCACGATGCCCAGTCCATTGCGGGCACCCTTACGGATACGAAGGAAACTGGTAAGCAGGCGAGGCTCTATCTTCTTCTCCAATTCAGACGCCTTCTCTTTCAGTTTCTCCTCCTCAACACGCGTCTCTTCCATGATCTCATCGAGTTCGTTCTTTTTATCGTCAAGGTCTTTTTTCTTATCCTCCAGCATCTGTTGCGTCTTTGCCAGGTCGTTGCTCTTTTCCTCGATAGTCACCTGAGCTTCCTTGATTTTCTTATCACAGAGTTGGATCTCAAGCGTCTGGAATTCGATCTCCTTGCTTAAAGTATCATACTCACGGTTATTGGAAACATCATCGAGTTGCTTTTTATAACGCTCAACACTAGATTGGGCATCTGTGATTTCACCCTTTTTCTTCGTGACTGCACTTTGAAACTCATCGATGCTCTTCTGTATATTTTCCAGGCGTGTATTCAAGCCGACGATTTCATCTTCCAAGTCCTTCACTTCCAAAGGAAGTTCACCTCTTAATTCTCGCTTCTCGTCAACGGCTGACAAGGTTGTCTGCAACTGATATAAAGTTTTCAGTTTCTCTTCAACTGTCAAATCCGTAGGATCTTTCTTTGCCATAATCTTATGATTTAATGATTTACAATTTACTTATTAAGAAAAATATAATATGGGATTCGTATTGATTTCAGACAGGCAGCACCGTACGCCCGGGCAGTTGTCCTCGATGATTTTCCGGAAGATTTCTTTCGTATACTGTTCACTCTGGTAATGTCCGATCACACAGATCTGTATCTGCTGATCATGCCCGAAGAACTCATGATAATGCATCTCACCGGTAATAAAAGCATCCGCACCAGCCACGATGGCATGATCAAGCAGGAAACTCCCGGCACCGCCACAAAGGGCAACTTTTCGGATTTCCCTTCTCAAGAGTTGGTTGCTTTGGACACATTCCACCACGAAGCGCTGATGGAGCATCTGTATCAGATCATCGGCTGCCAGAGGTTCAGGGAATTCACCGATAATTCCTTCACCACCATACCGTTTCCCGGAGACCTGCTGTCCACTCTGAGAGCTGCAATGAACCTCGACCACCTGCTTTTTCCCTATCAACCGAACCTTCTGAAGGCCGAGTTTTTCTGCGATTTTATAGTTGACTCCACCCTCTACCGCATCCATATTAGTATGCATGGATACCACTGTAACATGATGTTCGAGGGCCTTCCATACCGTCCGCTGAACAGCATCTTCACAGGTTACCCTGCGCAACTTATGAAAGATCAGAGGATGATGGCTCACGATCAGATTACAATTCTTTTTCATCGCCTCGTCAATAATCTCCTCTGTAACGTCCAGACACAATAAAGCCCCTGAGACTTCCACCTCTGTTAATCCTACCTGCAAGCCGGCATTGTCATAGTCTTCCTGCATAGGCAGAGGCGCAAATTGTTCAAGGGCATCAATCACCTCCTGTATTTTCACGCTATACCGCTTTCTTAATTTTAGCTTACAAAGGTACTGATTTTCTTTGAAAACAAACAGGACCAGGAGTGTGTTTAACGATTTTTATCTATCCTTTTCTCCTTTCATCATTTTCGTGGCCAAACAAACTCAAAATCGGTTCAAATAATACTATTATTTTTTTAACAATAAGAATCATAGTCCCTGATTCTCACGACCATAGTCAATTATGTCCGATATGGTGCATTTTAACCCCCCAATATGCACCATTTCGATACCCTAAAATGGTGCATATTGCTCCTCCATAACTATACCGCCCGGAAGCAGGCGTCAAAGGACTTTAAAAATCCGGGCAGGAGACTCTTTACTCCTGCCCGGATCCGTATTGCAAATTTTCTGATCAAACCGGCATCGAAGCACGGCCGAAATTGTATTTCTCCATTAATTCCACACAGACATGATACAAGAAATCCTTTAAATTTTTCATTAACTTTTTCATTTTCAATTCCTTTCTCTTTTCATTAAACAATGTCAGATGCAACATCACATCCGATTATCCCTAATCTTTTTACTTCTACTTCTCAACCCGTCACGAGTTGAAAACTAATGCAAAGATAACTGTTCCCAGGCCAGAATCCACCAGTTATCTCCATGAAAGGGAAAAAACAGAGTTTTATTTGACTTAAATCAAAACTTACCGCAAACGAGGAGCTATCTCACCTCTACCTATTATAAAACTTTTTCCTCCCGCATCATTCTTTTTCTACAGGAAAGAGAGGGAACACAAAACTTTTGATTACCTTTGTAAAATTTCCTATTCGAAATGAAAGCATGAACAAGATTATCCACCAGAACAAACATTATTATCTTCCGGCTGAATGGGCTTCGCAAAGCGGTATCCAGTTGACCTGGCCACATGAACGGACAGACTGGAGCCCCTATCTCACCGAAATAACAGAGACATTTATCCAACTGGCCCGTCTTATTGCAGAAGAAGAAAAAGTACTGATTGTCACCCCTCATAAAAAAGCAGTCAGACAACTGCTGACCGGAAAACTCAGACCTGAATTATCCGGCAATCTCCTTTTTTATTCCTGTGATACCAATGATACCTGGGCCCGCGACCATGCATTCCTCACCTTGATTGCCAGAGACGAAGTGCCGCAAGGAAGAAATGACCCAACAGCCATAAAAGACAGTCCCATTCAGGATAGAGACCATTCACAAAAAGAAGATAAACCGGGGATCCTCCTTGATTTCCATTTTAACGGATGGGGAGAGAAATATCCTTCCGACCTAGATAACAGGATCAATCGTGAGCTCTATGAACAGGGAGCGCTGAATGGAATCAAGGAAGATCATGAAAACTTTGTACTGGAAGGCGGAAGCATTGAAAGCGACGGGAGAGGCACGATTTTCACGACGAGCCACTGTCTGATGGCTCCCCACAGAAATCAACCCCTTACCCAAGAAGAGATTACTACAAAGCTCCGGTCCTATCTTCACGCCCGCCGCATCATCTGGCTCGACCATGGTCTTTTAGAAGGTGATGATACCGATGGTCATATTGACACGATCGTGAGAACTGCCCCAAACGACACCTTATTATATATGGGATGCCAGGATAAACAAGATCCACAATATGAAGACTTCAAAGCCCTGGAACGACAGCTCCAGACTCTGGAAACCCTGGATGGACGGCCTTACCGATTAAGGGAACTGCCCATGCCGGATGCCCTCTATGACAAAGGAGAACGCCTGCCGGCCACGTATGCTAATTTTGTGATCACCAACAGCTCCATTCTCTACCCCACCTACAACCAACCAGAAAAGGATTCCCTGGCAGGAGAAATACTGTCCGGCGCATTCCCTGGCCGGAAGATTACAGGCATAGATGCACAAACGGCTATCCGTCAGCATGGATCTTTACACTGTCTGACCATGCAATATCCCGAGGGGATCATCAGGAGTAAGGTCCAAAAACAAGAATAAAAAGCAAAAACGATGAAGAAAAAAGAAATCAGGATCGGAATTCTCCAGCAACATAACATTTCCGACCGCAGCAATAATATCAAGCGACTGGCAAAAGGCATTGAAGACCTTTCCCGCCGCGGTGCACAACTCATCATCTTCCAAGAACTACAGAACAGCCTTTATTTCTGCCAGACGGAAGACGTAAAGAATTTTGACCTTGCTGAACCGATCCCTGGCCCATCGACGAATCTATTCGGACAACTTGCCAGACAGTTTGGGGTAGTCCTCGTCACTTCCCTTTTCGAACGGCGGACAGCTGGGATCTATCACAACACAGCCGTCGTCATTGAAAGAGATGGGACGATCGCCGGAAGATACCGCAAAATGCATATCCCCGATGATCCAGCCTACTATGAAAAATTCTATTTTACCCCTGGGGACCTGGGATTTCACCCCATTGACACCTCCTTAGGCAGACTGGGGGTAATGGTCTGCTGGGATCAATGGTATCCTGAAGCTGCCCGACTCATGGCCCTTCAAGGAGCCGATATTCTCATTTATCCGACAGCAATCGGTTACGAGTTGACCGATCCGAAAGAGGAGCAGCAGCGACAGCGTGAAGCCTGGACAACCATACAGCGCAGCCATGCCATAGCCAACGGGATACCCGTAGTGGCTGTCAACCGAGTGGGATTTGAGCCTGATCCCAGCGGGCAGACCAACGGTATCCAATTCTGGGGATCAAGTTTTGTAGCCGGTCCTCAAGGAGAACTGTTCTATCAGGCCAGTGACACAGAGGAAGATAGCCTTGTCCTGGACATAGATCTTGCCCACAGCGAACAAGTCCGCCGCTGGTGGCCTTTTCTCAGAGACCGCCGGACTGACCAGTATGGGGATCTTACCCGAAGATTTATCGATCCTGCTCCTCAGCAGCAGGATCGTCTCTCATTTTCCAATGATACTTCCGGCCACGACATTGGCCACCATAGTACGTAAACGGATGACATTCGTTTTATCCACCGGATGTACGGCATTAGTCAACAGGATGATAGCCAGGTCATTATCAGGATCAATCACGATAGCAGTTCCTGTATAACCCGAATGGCAATAAGTATCTTTACTAAGCAAGTCCCCTTCAGGAGAGGAGTAAGGAGAAGAATTATCCCAACCCATTGTCCTGCCGAAAGCTTCAAATCCTTTAGGAACGGTAGTCATCATTTTCACGGTAAGGGGGTGCAGGATCCGGTGTCCGTTCCAACTTCCCCCATTCATAAGGGCCGCACAGAGCACTGCCACATCATCAGCTGAGGTAAACACCCCGGCATTACCTGAGATGCCACCGTTCATCACCCGTGCCAGCGGATCGTGCACCTGTCCTAAAAGGACGCTCCCGTCGGGTTGCTTTTCCGTGGGTGCTATAGGGGTAATCCCCTCTGCCTCTCCATTCTTGATCCATCGGGGCAAATCGGTATGCACCCATTTTCCTTTATGATCTTGTTTACAGGGCAGATAGTCGGTATGGTCCATCCGCAGAGGGATAAAAATGTTCTGTGCGGCAAAGTTGCGCAGACTCTGGTGGGAGATATTCTCTATGACATGCTGCAAAGTAATGTAGTTCAGACAACTGTACTGAAAACCGGTCTCAGGACGGAAATCCCGCTTACAGGTAGAAATATATTCCATCAATTTTTCAGGATTAGGTGATCCATACTTTTCCTTCAACTCCTGGACAGGAGCATAGGGCGGCAGGCCAGAGGTATGAGTCAGGAGGTCAACTATCCGAATGGTGACGCTATCCTTGCCATCCCTCCAACTCTGAAAACCAGGGATATATCGGTCCACAGGATCAGACGGGCGCAACTTCCCTCTCTCTATGAGAGCCATTACACAGACGGCAGTAGACATACACTTACTACACGAAGCCATGTCAAACACCGTATTTGTGGTCATAGGACGCTGGAAAGGATAAACCTGCCGGTTACCATAAGCCTTCAGGTAAGCCATCTTACCATGGCGGACAACAGCCAGGACAGCACCGGGAATACGCCCTTCTTTGATCGCTCCCTCTATAAGAGGATCAACGTACGATAATTGACTGCCATCCAGCCCGACCTCTCCGGGTGCTACTCTTTGCAACGGTTGTGCCGAAACACCCAGAACAGCAACGGCAAAAAGTGATAGCAGAAAGAAACGTGTGTGTACCATAATTATTTCCTATTTTAAATTGCTTTTTCATTCTTTTCCCCTTTACCTTTTATCAGAAAACACATGCCGATAAATGTAAACAAGGCATTAAAAATCAGAATCTCATAACTGAAATGGTAACCATTGAACCACCTTTCGGAGTTCATATCCAGAATAAGGCAGAGGAAAGGGGCTATTAAAGCAGCCAATGGAACCCATTTATCACGAACAGGCTTCTTGACAAGAATACCAAAGGCAAACATGCCAAGAATCGGCCCGTAGGTATAACTTGCCAGGATATAGACCGCATCAATGACACTCGTATTATTCAGAATATTAAAGATGAGGATCGTCAGCACCATCAGCAAAGCCATTCCGATATGCACCCTGCCCCGGATATGAGAAACCTGCTTTTCACTCCTGTCTTTGATCCCGAGAATATCGACAGTAAAAGAAGTTGTCAGTGCCGTCAAGGCCGATCCCGCAGCATTATAGGCTGAAGCCACAAAACCGATAATAAAGAGAACACCAACGATAACCGGAAGATACCCTCCTGTAGCGATGACAGGAAAGATCTTGTCACCGGTAGCCGTAATACCATGAGCAGCAGCAAAAATATAAAGCAACACGCCAAGTACCAAGAATGTTGCCACGACGACAAACTGTAACAGAATACTGATGATCATATTCTTCTGAGATTCATGATAATTGCGACAACTCAAGTTGCGCTGCATCATATCCTGATCAAGGCCGTTCATTGCCACCATTGTAAAGATGCCGGCAAAAAACTGTTTAAAGAAGTATTCCTTATCATTGACATCATTAAAAAAGAACACCTTGCTATAAGAACTGTGATCAATGGCCCTGACCATCCCGCCAAAAGAAAAATCCATATCATGAGCAATGAAGTAGATACAAAGTCCTACGGAAACAATCAGACACAGTGTCTTCAACGAATCTGTCCAGATGATAGACTTCACCCCTCCTCGGAACGTATAGAGCCATACCAGACCTACTGACAACACCACGTTCACCCAAAAAGGGATACCCAACGGACCAAAGGCAAGCAGTTGCAAGGTTATACATACCAGGAACAAGCGGACGGCAGCTCCTAACATCTTGGAAATAAAGAAGAACCATGCTCCCGTATGATAAGAAGCCATTCCGAAACGATCACTCAGGTATTGATAGATGGACGTGAGATGCATCCGATAAAACAGTGGCGTCAGCACGAAGGCAATTATCAACTGTCCAACGATAAAGCCCATGACAAGCTGCAAATAGCCAAAACCGCTGACATCTACCATTCCCGGTACAGACACGAATGTGACACCGGAAATACTGGCCCCGATCATGGCGAAGGCTACCATATACCATTTCGACTGGCGGTTGCCGGTAAAGAAACCTGCATTGTCGGCTTTATGCCCCGCAAAATAGGAAATCGTGAAAAGTACGACAAAATAGGCAATAACAGTAATAAGAATAATTGTAGGAGACATATCTTTTAATATTAAAGGCCGGATAATTGTTTATACATTATTTATCATCATATAATAAATACTTTGCTCTTTGTTTCTTGAACTTTTCCACGTCACCTTTCCAGCATGCCTTGATCTCTTTTGCCGTTTTTCCATCCTCAATCATCTTGCGGACATATCCCACACCGATAAGATTCTCGAAAAAGGGAGTAAAGAAACGATCTCCTATTCCCATCCGATGATAAGCATCAATGACATAGCTCAAGTCAAGTCCGCTCTTCCAAATCTCAGAATCAGTGCTATGACTCAAATCCACACCGTAACACTTCTGGTTAAGTAAGGGCGGATGCTTGGCCCCGGGCCTGCTGCGGGGCGTAAAAGTAAAAGTACACCCTTTCATATCCGGATGTCCATAAACCTGAAAAGGCAAATCTGTGCCCCGTCCTAAGCTGACAACTGTTCCTTCAAAATAACACATGGAAGGATAAAGATACACCGATTTCATGTTTGGAAGATTAGGTGACGGTGAGACGGTGAGACGGTATTTCGTCCGATGAGTATAATTCCTGCACGGGATCACCCGTAAAGGACAGATGCGTTTGTCTTTCAGCCATCCCTCCCCATTCATCATCCGGGCCAATTCCCCTAAAGTCATTCCATAAACAACAGGAATAGGGAGAACTCCAACACCCGATTTATATTTCATGTCGAGTATCGGGCCATCAACATAGAAGCCATTGGGATTAGCACGATCAAGGATCAGGAGCGGCATCTTCAACTCCGCACAAACATTCATCAGTTTGTAGAGACTAATATAATAGGTGTAAAACCGAAGACCTACATCCTGAATATCCACCACCAGTATATCAGCACGTTTCCGTAAATATTCCTCCATACTGGTACTGTCACTGCTATTATAGAGAGAACGGATAGGAACACCAGTTAACTTGTCCACGCTATTATTTACCGCTTCTCCTGCATCAGCATCCCCACGGAACCCATGCTCTGGAGAAAGGATACAAGTTACCTTAAAATGATTTTCCATCAGAAGGTCCAGAACATGTTTGCCTTTCACCCTGCCGGTACGATTGGAAAAAAGGGCTATCCGCCGCCCCCTGAGCATAGGAAAATAATCAGAAGTCTGTTCATCCCCATTAATCACCCTATCCATTCCTGTATGATGCGCCATACAGGAAGTCACGCTAAGAAAAAAGAAAATTAAAGTCAAGAACTGATTTTTCATCTCTATTCGATTTAGATCTGGTACAAAGATAGTGAAAATTTATAATCTAACAACACTTTTTCTTTTTTACTAAGTTTTGTATTTATTAATTAACGCCCTTTTCATCCCATTAAACAACCCGATCATAATATGCTTCATCATTGTCAAAGTGTTAAGACAGAAAATAAGAAATAAAAGATTCACTTAAACCCTCCTACTGCTACTTTGAGTCTTTTTTATTTTAGCACAAAGATACAAATTATAAAATTTCCCTATCAATAATTTAAAATTAAAAATAAATAAAAATGAATATCCGCAAACGTCC
>DHOX01000060.1:0-35766 GCA_002409785.1 Prevotella sp. UBA5379
AACAATATTATTTGAACCCATAAAACCTCAATTCCACAGATGCAGATACAGAGACTCTTTCGGAGCTGATATAGACAGATTTACGCCACTGAAATTCCCTTCATATTCTTAAAAAGTGTTATATTTACACTATTATTTAAAGAAAAAGAGAATGAAAGGGAAAAGAATAAAAGAAAATTGCTAATTTTACACTCAATAAGTCAAATCTCTTAATAATCACTCAGGAATGAGAAACTTAAAAAATCTATTTTTGGGAGCAGGAATAACAACAATGTTGCTTGCCTCATGTGGTGCTAACCAAAATGCACAAACCACAGTATCTGGCCTTCACCCAGCAGATTTTGATTCAACAATCAATGGGAAAAAGACCGAGTTGATAACACTTAAGAACAATAAGGGAATGGAAGTATGCCTGACCAATTATGGAGGGCGTGTGGTATCCATCTCAGTGCCTGACAAGAACAACAAACCTACAGATGTAGTACTGGGCTATGACAACATCCGCCAATATGCAGATACCTTAAACAGTCCATCTGACTTCGGGGCTTCTGTAGGCCGCTATGCAAACCGTATCAAGAATGCAAAATTGACAATAGGTGGGAAGACCTATAAGTTACGTGCCAACGACCATGGCAACTGTCTCCATGGTGGTGGAAACACAGGATGGGCTAACAAGATCTATGACGTAAAAGCCCAAACAGATTCATCCGTCGTCTTTGCCCTCACTTCACCGGACGGAGCCAACGGTTTCCCGGGAACCGTCAAAGCTACTGCTACCTATACTGTAAAGAACAACAACACCTTGGATATTGTTTTCCAGGCCACGACAGATAAAGAAACGGTGGTCAACATGACCAATCATTCCTATTTTAACCTGAACGGTGATCCTTCAAAAGTTGGTACGAACCAGGTTTTATATATCAATGCTGACAAATTTACTCCATCGGATAAGTACTATATTCCAACGGGAGAAATCAAAAGCGTAGCTGGGACGCCTATGGATTTCCGGACACCTCATGCCATCCAGAAGACAATTGTGGACACGACATACGATCAAATCAGAAATGCGACCGGCTATGACCATAACTGGTGTCTGAACACCTTTAAGAATGGCAAGGGCAATGACACAAAAGTTGCAGCCAGTCTCTATTCACCCCAAACAGGAATTTTGCTCCAGGTCTTTACCAATGAACCGGGCCTTCAAGTTTACACAGGGAACTTCCAGGGCACCGGGATTGCTTGCAAACACGGCATCAAATACCCGAAACATGTGAGTGTCTGCCTGGAAAGTCAAAAATATCCGGATTCTCCTACCAAAATTATGGAGAAGACCAAAGGCTGGGAATTTTCTAATCCGTACCTGAAACCGGGGCAGAAATATTATTCCCATCTTGCCTTCAAGTTCAGTGTAAAGAAATAATCGCAAATAATAACAGAGACCTTAACTGAAACAAAGAACAATGAATTGGTCAATACATGAATTTATATGGCTCGACTGGGTAGTCCTGTTTTTAGGAGTAGTCCTGATCGGATGGGCCGTGATGAGATCCATATCAAAAGAAAAGAGAAGAGAGAAGAATGAAACTTCCGGCGGATATTTTCTGGGAAAAGGAGAACCGTGGTGGGTCATCGGTGCAGCCATTTTTGCTGCAAATATAGGTTCAGAACACCTGGTAGGTTTAGCTGGAGCCGGAGCAAAAACCGGATTCGGTATGGCCCATTGGGAAATGCAAGGATGGTGCATCCTACTTTTAGGCTGGCTTTTTGTGCCAATCTATCAGCATGCAAAAGTTTTCACCATGCCCGAATTCTTGAGCCGCCGGTATACCCGTACGACAAGTAGTTGGCTGAGTATTATCACTCTGGTGTCCTACATCCTCACAAAAGTGAGTGTAACAGCCTTCACGGGAGGCATCTTTCTGGAAAGTCTGATGGGCTTGAACTTCTGGGTAGGAGCCATCGGATTAATCATCATCACAGGTATCATCACAGTCATTGGAGGAATGAAAGGTGTGATGACCATGAGCAAGATCCAGACACCTATCTTGATTGTAGGCGCTTTCCTCGTGCTCTTCCTGTCTTTGGCTGTATTAGGAGGAGGAAGCATCCCCCATGGCTGGCATACAATGATGGCGGCAGCCAGTACCATGGACAATGGCTACGGAACCAATCATCTGGTACACATGGACCCGCATGATCCACTATACGGACAGTTTCCGGGCATCGGTGTGATCATCGGTTCGGCCATTATCGGATTCTGGTACTTCTGTACTGACCAGCATATTGTACAAAGAGTACTCGGCCAGGGGGATCATGAAAGTGATGAGGCCGTCATGCGTCGTGCCCGTCGTGGCACCATCGCTGCCGGATACCTGAAATGCCTGCCCGTATTCATGTTTCTGATTCCGGGTATGGTCGCTATGGCACTGGCAAAAAATCATGTCAACGGATTTACGATGGACAACACCGATGAGGCCTTTGGATTACTTGTGAAATTCGTACTGCCCGCAGGTGTAAAGGGACTGGTTACCACAGGTTTCATCTGTGCCTTGGTCACTTCTCTGAGCGCATTCTTCAATTCCTGCGCCACACTTTATACCGTGGACTTCTATAAACCGCACCATAAAGATGCAAGTGAGAAAAAGCTGGTATGGGTAGGCAGGCTCGCCACCATCACAGTCGTCATTATCGGTCTCTGCATGATCCCTTTAATGGCAGGTAAAGGACTCTATGAATATCTTCAGGATGTCCAGTCCATTCTTGCTCCCGCCATTGTGGCCGTCTTCGTCATGGGTGTCTTCACAAAGAAAATTACTCCTAAAGCAGGAGAGGTAGGTATCGTTACAGGGTTTCTTATCGGCATGGTCCGTTTTATCACCCAAATTGCACCTGTGAAGAATGCCCTTGATGCTTCTTCCCTGCAAAGAGGACTGGGCTGGTTCTGGGACACCAACTGGCTTATCTTTGAAATCTGCCTACTGATCCTGACGATAATTGTCATGATCATAGTCAGCCTGTTTACCAAACAGGCCAGTGAAGAAAAGCTCAAAGGTATCACTTATCTCACGCAGAGTAAAGAAGAGCGTCAGGAAACACGGCGCAGTTGGAACAAGTGGGATGTCATCGCATCTTTAGGAGTTGTAGCTCTCATCACTGTATTCTACGTTCTCTTCTGGTAATTCATTTTGCAGGACTGTTCATCCGGGGATTGATCCCGGATGAACCCATATAAGAATTTGATAAAAATAATGCAATGAAAAGTTATTATGGAGAACATTCGAAAGTACTCGTCTCCGTCGACTGTATTGTATTGGGATTTGAAACCAAACACCTCAAACTCCTTATCGGTAAACGGCAGATGGATCCGGGACGTGGAGAATGGTCTCTTTACGGAAGGTTCGTTGGCAGCGACGAAAGTCTGGAAGAAGCGGCCAACAAAGATCTTCTGGAACTCACCGGACTGAACAAGATCTATATGCGGCAGGTAGGTGCTTACGGCGCTATCAACCGTGACCCTGGAGAACGGGTCATTTCAATAGCCTATTGCGCTTTGATCAATGCCAAGGACTATGATGATAAGTTGCGAAGGAAATATGGCTTGGAATGGGTTGACCTGGAGAATATGCCTCTGCTTTATTCTGACCATAACCTGATGGTAAGAGATACGATCCTGATGCTCAGACGGCATATTAATACGGAGCCTCTGATCTTTAATCTCCTGCCGAATCTTTTTACGCTCACCCAACTGCAATCCGTCTATGAGGCTATTCTTGATGAGAAAATCGACAAGCGTAATTTCAGAAACCGGATCAAACAGTTTGATTTCGTAGAAAAAACAGGCCTCATTGATAAGTTAACTTCCAAACGCGGTGCTGCATTATACCGCTTTAACAAACGAATCTATTTAGAAGATCCGACATTCAAACTCTGAATAAACTCTTAAGATAAATATATGCTGGAAGATTTAAAAGAAAAGGTCTTTAAGGCCAACTTAGACTTGGTAAAGCACCATCTTGTACTCTTTACCTGGGGAAATGTTTCCGGTATTGACCGAAACAGAGGACTCATGGTCATCAAGCCCTCAGGGGTCAATTACGACACGATGAAAGCATCCGATATGGTGGTTGTAGACCTGAAAACAGGACAGGTAGTAGAAGGTACTCTGAATCCTTCTTCAGATACCCCCACTCACCTTGTGCTCTATCGCAATTTCCCGGAAATCGGAGGTATCGTACATACCCACTCTACCTACGCCACCGCCTGGGCTCAGGCTGGAATGGACATCCCGAACATCGGTACGACACATGCTGATTATTTCCATGATGCCATTCCCTGCACGGAAGATATGACAAGAGACCAGATGGATGAATACGAGTATAATACGGGAGTAGTCATTGTCAACCGATTCAAAAAAGGAAAGATCAATCCAGTCTATACTCCCGGGGTACTGGTCAAAAACCATGGTCCTTTCACATGGGGTAAGGATCCGGATGAAGCGGTCTATCATGCAGTGGTAGCTGAACAGGTAGCAAAAATGGCTTTTATATCGTTCTCGGTTAACCCGAATACGACCATGAACCCGTTACTAATAGAAAAACATTTCAACCGCAAGCATGGCCCGAATGCGTATTATGGACAAAGAAAAAGAAAAGCTTAAATCTTTTCAGACCTGTCATCCCAAAAAAGACAGGTTGAATAACTGAAATATCAAGAACTAAAAACAAAAACATTACTATGGTAAAAACATTTGAAAACTTTGAAGTATGGTTTGTTACAGGAGCACAACTCCTTTATGGTGGTGATGCTGTCAAACAAGTAGACGGACACTCAAAAGAAATGGTTGATGGATTAAATAAATCCAGACGCCTGCCTATTAAGGTTGTCTATAAAGGTACAGCAAACAATACAAATGAAGTAGCTGCTGTAATGTCTGCGGCCAACACAGACCAGAAATGTGTAGGCGTCATCACCTGGATGCATACTTTCTCTCCTGCCAAGATGTGGATTCACGGCCTGCAGATCCTGCAAAAGCCTCTCCTCCATCTCCACACCCAGTATAATCAGCACATCCCATACGATACTATGGACATGGACTTCATGAATCTGAATCAAAGTGCTCATGGTGATCGTGAATATGCACATATCATTGCCCGGCTACGTAAACCCTGCAAGACGGTCATTGGCTATTGGAAAGATGCTAAGACACAGGATCATATCGCCGTCTGGGAACGCGTATGCGCCGGCTGGGCTGACGCTCATGACTGTCTGATCCTCCGCTTCGGTGATCAGATGAACAATGTTGCCGTCACGGATGGAGACAAGGTATCCGCAGAACAGGTTCTCGGCTACCATGTGGATTACTGCCCATTCTCAACGGTCATGGAGTACTTTGATCAGATCAAGGATAAAGATGTGGATGATCTGGTCCACAATGTCTATTTCAAGGAATATACAGTTGCAGATAACCTGAAAGACGGAAAGTCAGAAGGCTACAGGAAAATCTGGAACTCTGCAAAAGCTGAGTTGACCCTCCGTTCTGTATTAAAGGCTTTCGGGGCAAAGGGATTCACAACCAATTTCGATGATCTGGGTGACTATAATGTAGAAAAGACTGGACGTGGATTTGATCAGATCCCTGGCTTGGCTTCTCAGCGTATGATGCATGATGGTTTCGGTTTTGGAGCTGAAGGCGACTGGAAGAGTGCCGCACTCTATCGTACGACATGGTTCATGAGCCAGGGACTTGAAGGAGGCACATCGTTCCTTGAGGACTATACCCTGGACTTCGACGGGGACAAGACCGCTATTCTGGAATCTCACATGCTGGAAGTCAATCCGGATATCTCAGAGGAAGCAAAGCCTCGTCTGGAAGTTCATTTCCTGGGTATCGGCATCCGTAAAAGCCAGACGGCACGCCTGGTATTCACGACCAAACAAGGGCACGGCATTACAGCCACTATTGTTGATCTCGGTAACCGTTTCCGCCTCATCGCCGATGACGTCAACCTGATCAAGAGTAAGCCTCTACCTAAATTGCCTGTAGCTTCTGCCCTTTGGATTCCTGAACCTACCTTTGAAAAGGGAGTAGGCTGCTGGATGGAAGCCGGCGGTGCCCACCACTCTTGTTTCTCCTTCGGACTTACTGATGAATACTGGCGTGATTATGCTGTCATTGCAGACATTGAAGGCTGCATCATCAATAAGGATACCGATCCTGAACAGTTCAAGAAGGAACTTCGCTGGAATGAAATGTATTACATGTTGAACAAGGCTTTGAGATAATATGAATGCAGACTCAAAATCTACGATCGAATCAGGAAAGGCTATTCTGGGTATAGAGTTCGGCTCTACCAGAATCAAAGCCGTCCTGATCGACCGGAATAATAAACCTCTGGCCCAGGGCAGTCACGAGTGGAAGAACCAACTCGTTGACGGTCTCTGGACATATAGTATTGAAGCTATCTGGTACGGTTTGCAGGATTGCTATGCTAATCTGCGTTCCAATGTCAGAAAGGAATACGATACAGAGATTGAGAACCTGGCAGCCATCGGCATCAGTGCGATGATGCATGGTTATATGCCTTTTGACAAGAACGAACGTATCATGGTGCCATTCCGCACATGGCGTAATACGAACACCGGTAAGGCCGCAGCAGAACTCTCAGCCCTCTTCAATTTCAATATTCCTCTCCGTTGGAGTATTTCTCACCTTTACCAGGCTATCCTTAATGGTGAGGAGCATGTCAAGAACATTAAATTTCTGACCACTCTTGCCGGATATATCCACTGGCAGATCACAGGGAAAAAAGTACTAGGTATCGGTGATGCATCGGGTATGCTACCGATAGACCCCGTTACAAAGAACTATGATGACACAATGGCTGAAAAGTTTGACAAGCTCATAGCGCCGAAAGGATTCCACTGGAAAATCAAAGACCTTCTCCCAAAGGTCTTGCTGGCAGGAGAAGATGCTGGCACACTGACAGAAGATGGCGCAAAAAGACTTGATGTGTCAGGCCATCTGAAAGCCGGCATACCTGTCTGTCCTCCTGAAGGTGATGCGGGAACAGGAATGGTTGCGACAAATGCCGTTAAGCAACGTACAGGAAATGTATCTGCCGGAACATCTTCTTTCTCCATGATCGTTTTGGAAAAAAATCTTTCCCGGCCTTATCAGGTTATTGATATGGTGACGACACCTGACGGCAGTCCCGTTGCCATGGTGCATTGTAACAACTGTACATCTGATCTGAATGCATGGGTTGGTCTCTTCAAAGAATACCAGCAACTGCTCGGTGTGCCTGTTGACATGGATGAAATTTTCAGCAAACTCTACAATCATGCTCTTGAAGGTGATGCTGACTGCGGCGGGCTTCTTTCCTATAATTATTTTTCAGGAGAACCTGTAACAGGACTTGAAGCAGGCCGACCACTCTTCGTCCGTTCTGCCAACGACAAGTTCAATCTTGCCAACTTCATGCGTGCACACCTCTATGGATCCGTAGCCGTACTAAAGATTGGCAATGATATCCTTTTCAACAAAGAAAAGGTCAATGTAGACAGATTTACAGGTCACGGCGGTCTCTTCAAAACTAAGGGTGTAGGGCAACGTATTCTGGCTGCCGCCCTCAACTCACCCATCTATGTCATGGAAACAGCAGGTGAAGGTGGTGCCTGGGGCATTGCTCTTCTGGCTTCTTACCTTGTCAACAACACCAGGAAACAATCGCTGGCTGAGTTTCTGGATACCAATGTCTTTGCCGGTAATTCGGGTACAGAAATCTCTCCTACTAAAGAAGAAGTGGAAGGATTCAATACATACATCAAAAATTATCAGCAGGGACTTGAGATAGAGAAAACAGCTGTCCGCTTTAAAGAAGAAGCATGATTATCCTGCCATAGTCTATACAAATAAATGGAGAAAATCTTCTCCATTTATTTATTCTGTTTATTATTCCTATTAAAATGCAATATGAAAAAATTTATTAGTCTGACCTTGCTTGTTGCCGCCTTTACCTGTTCTATAAAAGCCCAGGAGGCAACGCTGATTGTTCATACCCGACAAGGTAAACAAAAGATTAACAAAGAAATCTATGGACAGTTTGCAGAACATCTTGGATCGTGCATCTATGGCGGGCTATGGGTGGGCCCCTATTCCAATATCCCCAATACCAACGGTTATCGGAATGATGTGCTTCAGGCACTCAAGAACTTGAAGGTGCCCGTCCTGCGATGGCCGGGAGGATGCTTTGCTGACGATTACCATTGGAAAGACGGCATCGGGCCTCGCAACCTCCGTCCTACCCTTCGCAATAATAACTGGGGCGGTACCATTGAAAACAATTCCTTCGGAACACATGAGTTCCTGAACCTCTGTGAAATGCTCGGATGCGAACCTTATATCAGTGGGAACGTCGGCAGTGGAACTGTTCAGGAAATGGCACAATGGGTGGAGTACATGACTTCTGACGGGGACACGCCAATGGCCAGACTCCGGAGGAAGAACGGCCGGAACCGCCCCTGGAAAGTAAAATACTTCGGTATCGGAAATGAAGCCTGGGGTTGCGGGGGAAATATGCGGCCAGAATATTACAGCGATCTTTTCCGCCGCTATAATACTTATCTGCGTGACTACAGCGACAGCACCAAACTTTTCCGCATTGCCAGCGGTGCCAGTGGGCCAGATACCAACTGGACACGTGTGCTCATGAAAAATATCGGTGACCGAATGCAAGGCATCTCCTTGCACTACTATACCGTCAGAGACTGGCACCATAAAGGATCCGCCACCCGTTTCTCCAATAAGGAATATTACCAGACCCTCTATACGTGCGAGCGTATGGATACGATCATCAAACAGCAGTCTGCTGTCATGGACCAGTATGACCCTCAGAAGAAGATTGGACTTATGGTTGATGAATGGGGAACATGGTGGGACGAGGAACCCGGTACGATCAAAGGGCATCTCTACCAGCAAAACAGTCTGCGTGATGCAATGGTCGCAGCCTTGACACTGAACATTTTCCAGAAACATACTGACCGTGTGCGAATGGCCAATATCGCTCAGGTTGTCAACGTACTGCAGTCAATGATCCTGACAGATACCATCGGCAAAGGACATATCGTGATCACCCCTTCCTACTATGTCTTTTCCATGTATAAAGGATTCCAGGATGCTACCTATCTTCCGTCAGAACTGCGATGCGGCAATCATACACAGGATGATGAGACGGTACCCCTTATCAGCACTTCAGCTGCAAGGGAGAAAGACGGAAAGATTCTATTATCCTTGTGCAACATTGATCTGGAACATCCTCAGGATCTATCCATTGAACTGGAAGGTGCTGCTCCACAAAAGGTAGAAGGACAGATCCTCACATCAAGAAATATCAATGACTTTAATGATTTCAATCACCCGAATATTGTCAAACCTGCTCTTTTCAAAGGTGCCAAATTGAAAAATAATATCCTGAAAGTAAAAATCCCGGCTAAATCCATTGTAGTATTGGATATAAAATAGTACATTTGTAAAGAGATTAAAAAATCAAATATAAATGAACGACAAAAAAGTAATGAACCACGCAGCAAATAATATTCGTATATTGGCTGCATCTATGGTAGAAAAAGCGAAATCAGGCCATCCCGGTGGTGCAATGGGAGGTGCCGATTTCATAAACGTTCTTTTCTCAGAATACTTAATCTATG
Source organism: Prevotella sp. UBA5379 (assembly GCA_002409785.1). GTDB lineage: Bacteria > Bacteroidota > Bacteroidia > Bacteroidales > Bacteroidaceae > Prevotella. The sequence continues at coordinate 9,706 of DHOX01000060.1, forward strand.
ACCCGGACCAGCCTGAATGGCCGGGACGGGACCGTTTCTTCCTGGATCCGGGACACATGAGCCCAATGTTATACTCTGCTCTGCTCCTTTCCGGTAAATTTACCATGGAGGAGATACAGACTTTTCGCCAATGGGGATCACCTTGCCACGGACATCCGGAACGAAACGTGAAGCGAGGTATAGAAAACACATCCGGTCCCTTAGGCCAGGGCCATGCCCTCGCCTCAGGCGCTGCCGTAGCCGAGAAATTCCTTGAGGCTCGCCTCGGACATACGGTCATGCAGCACACTATCTACACCTATATCTCTGATGGGGCTGTCGAGGAAGGAATTTCCCAGGAGGTAGGCAGAATAGCCGGATCACTGGGACTGAACAACCTCATCATGTTCTATGACTGTAACGGTATCCAACTCTCTACTGAAACGAGTGTAGTGATGGCTGAAAACACAGCGATGAAATACAGGGCATGGAACTGGAATGTGATCGAGATCGACGGCAATGATGTCGATGAGATCCGGAAAGCTTTGAATACGGCCCTTGCCGAAAAAGACCGCCCTACCCTGATTATCGGTGATACGGTGATGGGAAAAGGAGCTCTTAAGGCTGACGGTACCAGTTATGAACATAATGTAAAGACTCATGGCTCACCTCTTGGAGATGGAGCTTATACCAATACCATCAGAAATTTAGGCGGGGATCCGACAAATCCTTTCGTCATCTTTGAGGATGTTAAAAAACTCTATACTGACCGTCAGGTTGAACTCCGTAAAATCGTAGCCGGACGCCATAAGGAAGAGGCTCAATGGGCGGAAAAGAATCCGGAGAAAAAAACCTTGATGGACGAATGGTTCAGTGGAAAGGCTCCTGAAATAGACTGGAGTAAGGTGGAGCAAAAAAACGGTAGTGCAACCCGTGCAGCTTCCGCTGCCTGCCTGAAAGTACTGGCTCATGAAGTTCCAAACATGATCTGCTCCTCCGCCGACCTGTCCAACTCGGATAAGACTAATGGATTCCTCAATGAGACCCATAGCCTGAAACGCGGGGATTTTACCGGGGCTTTCTTCCAGGCTGGTGTCAGCGAATTTGCTATGGCGGATATGTGCATGGGGATGATGCTGCATGGCGGAGTAATCGCAGCCATGGGTACCTTTTTCGTCTTCTCTGATTATATGAAGGGGGCTATTCGACTGGCTGCGCTCATGGGCGTACCCGTAAAATTCATCTTTACACATGATGCTTTCAGAGTCGGCGAAGATGGACCTACCCATCAACCGGTAGAACAGGAAGCCACCCTCCGACTGATGGAACAACTTAAAAGGCATAACGGCAACGACAGCCTGCGTGTCTTCCGTCCTGCAGATGCAGATGAAACAACGGTCTGCTGGCAGATGGCCATGGAGAACACAGAATCTCCTACCGCTTTCATCCTCTCCAGACAAGGGATTAGTCAACTGCCTGAGGGCAATGACTATCAGATGGCCCGTAAGGGTGCTTATATCGTAGCCGGTTCGGATGAAAACCCGGACATTATCCTCGTAGCCTCCGGATCTGAAGTATCTACGCTTGAAGCAGGAAGCATATTGCTCCGTAAAGACGGTATCAGGGTACGTGTGGTCAGTGCTCCTTCTGAAGGATTATTCCGCAGGCAACCCCGGACATATCAGGAAAAAGTGCTGCCAAAGGGTGCAAAGATATTCGGTATGACCGCCGGACTACCCAGCACACTTCTCGGTCTTGTAGGAACCAATGGCAGAATCTACGGAATGGATAGTTTCGGCTTCTCTGCTCCTTATCCGGTTCTGGATCAAAAACTCGGGTTCACAGGAGAAAACGTTTATAAACAGGTAAAGGAATTCTTAGCTGAATAGGTCTTCTTTAAAACAGAACGGGGGTTAACCTTCCGTTCTGTATTCATTTCAAAGCAGATAAGAAATTATGGAAATAAAGACAATAGGAATCGCCAGTGATCATGCAGGATTTCCTATGAAACAGTTTGTCCTTCAATATTTGGCCAAAAAGGGATATAAGGTCAAGGATTTCGGCACAGATAGTATTGAAAGTGTCGACTATCCGGATTTTGCCCACAAACTCGGCCAGGCGATAGAGAGACATGAAGTCTACCCGGGGATTGCCATTTGCGGTACAGGGGAAGGAATGGCTATAACATTAAACAAATACCCTGACATCCGGGCTGGATTAGCATGGAATGAAGAGATAGCACATCTGATCAGACAGCATAATGATGCAAACGTACTGGTACTGCCGGGACGGTTCATCTCTCTCATGACTGCTGAAAGGATACTGGATACCTTCTTTGCTGTCCCTTTTGACGGTGGTCGCCATGAAAGGAGAATAGAGAAAATACCTATTCATAACTGCTGTAAAGGACAGAATCCGTTTTTCTGACAACTGGAAGAAAAAGGTAACCGGTCTTTTGACCTATTACGGAAGAATCCCGGGAGCGTTTGTTCCCGGGATTCTTCTGTGATTAATGCTTCCCCTTTTTCTGCTCACCCTTAGTTTCTGTCCCTCTGGGCAACTTAAACTGATAACTCTTATCAAATACTTTCCTGACATCATTGATTTCCAGGAAGGTAGTCCCCCCTCCCTCACCAAAACTGCCGCTCAGGTAAGCGATCTTGTCATTCAAGCCAAGATAACCCTTCAGTTTAAGCATTCGTACAGCTGCGGTAAACATCTCCTGATTAGAAATCTGTCCCTTCTGATATACCGCGGCAACACCATAACTCAGATTCAGCCAGCGCTGTGTTTTCTCCTTATAACAAATAGCGAAAATAGGAGTAGGCCCACGGAATGAAGCCAGATAGCGTGCCGTCTGACCGGTCTCACTATCCGTAATAATTCCCTTGACACCAAGTCTGCGAGTAGACTCTATGGTCGCATGGGCGAGAAAGAGCCGTTGGCTGATCAACTGTTTTCCAGACGTAGGATCAATATCATTCTCCGGATCCCGATCTTTTTCAGCCTGTTCTGCTATCCTTGACATCGTCTGCACCGCCTCAAGAGGATATTTGCCCATTGCCGTTTCACCACTCAGCATCAAGGCATCTGTACGATAAAAGATAGCATTGGCTATATCCGTTACTTCTGCACGCGTAGGCCGAGGATTACCGATCATCGTATGCAACATCTGGGTAGCCACGATAACCGGTTTGCATTTCATCACACATTTACGGATAATCCGGCGCTCGATGCCTGGTATCCGCTCTATGGGCACTTCGATTCCCAAGTCCCCGCGGGCAACCATTACGCCATAGCTGGCATCAATTATCTCGTCAATATTATCTACACCTTCCTGATTCTCGATCTTAGAGATAATTTTAATATCACTGTGGTGCTCATCCAATATCTTCTGGACAGCTTCTACATCAGCAGCAGAACGAACGAAGGAATGGGCAATAAAATCAATATCCAGATCAATCGCCAACAGGATATTCCGCTTGTCTTTTTCCGTCAATGCAGGTAAATCAATATGCTCACCGGGAACATTCAAACTCTTATGCGCACCCAGATCACCTTCATTCTGTACCTGCGCAACCAACATCGGACCCGTATTCTCGATCACTTTCATATCGATTGCCCCATCGTCAAACAACAGGTCATCACCTACTTTTACATCATCCGTAATATTCGGATAGGTCACATTGATAATATCATGGGAACTATCCATCTCTGGACGCCCAAAGACTTTGACCACATCACCGATCTTATAATGTAAAGGTTCTTTCACATCCGTAGAACGAACCTCAGGACCCTTTGTATCGATCATTATTCCTATATGAGGAGAAACGGCCCGCACATTAGCTACAATTCTACGAATACCCTCTTCCGTAGCATGAGCAGTATTCATACGCACGATATTCATTCCGGCAAGAAAGAGTTTGCGTATAAAATCTTTATCGCATCGCAGATCACTGATGGTAGCTACAATTTTGGTTTGTTTCATATTTTCAAAAGACTTATTGTATTACTTTGCAAAGTTAACAAAATTCTCACAATTAAAAGAATGTAAAGGAAAGAATAAATACAAGAGGCCTTAAAATGATTTTAAAAGCAAGATTTTCAGAGAGTTAGGAATGTTATTTCAGAAAAAAAGCAAATAGATTTTCATATTCCGATAAAAAACAGTATCTTTGCAAACCAATAACAAAAGATATTGAAATACAATGACTAAAGCAAAAATCATAGCAGAAGTTGCATTGGCCACAGGAATGTCAAAAAAAGAGGTTACGGCTGTAATTGAAGCTTTTATGAGTAGCATCAAGAAGAACCTGTTAAAGAGAGAAAACATTTATCTCCGCGGGTTTGGTAGCTTCATCATCAAGCACAGGGCAGAGAAGACCGCCCGCAATATTTCCAAGAACACGACGATGACCATTGCTGCCCACGACTTACCCAGTTTCAAGCCGGCCAAGAGTTTTATCCAGGAGATGAAAAACGAATAAAATTCCTTCGTCACCTATCTGAGGATTTGGATTAAAATATCAATATTTAAATTTTTAGTATTATGCCAAACGGAAAGAAAAAGAAGGGCCACAAGATGGCTACGCACAAGCGTAAGAAAAGATTACGCAAGAATAGACATAAGAGCAAGTAAGCTCATCAGTCTATTCAGACTGAGGGTGTGCCGCAGAGCAGTTTGAACTCTTTTTGGCTCACCCTTTTTGATTACTTATTCTAAATTAAGAGTCATTTGAAAAGCTGACGGTAAATCTTCGGGTTTATACATAAGATGCTAGTCTGTTCCCAGGTAAGACATATAGTTACTATTTGCTGGACAGGAGAATGGGAAAGTAGATTCAAATGATCAAATTAGTTCAACGGAAAGAAATGACCAGCGAAATTGTAATTGATGCACAACAAAAAAAGATTTCTATCGCACTGCTGGAAGACCAGCAACTGGTAGAATACCAGGAACAAACGAGAGAAGTATCTTTTTCTGTTGGGAACATCTACGTGGCAAAGGTAAAGAAACTGATGCCTGGGCTGAATGCCTGTTTCGTAGATGTAGGTTATGAACGCGATGCTTTTCTTCATTATCTTGATTTAGGAAGTCAATTTAACTCTTATCAGAAGTATCTGAAACAGGTCCAAAGTGATCGCAAGAGACTTTATCCATTTTCTAAAGCATCTCGCCTGCCCGATCTTGACAAGGGGGGAAGCATCGCACAGGTGCTCTCCGTAGGTCAGGAGGTTATGGTGCAAATCGTGAAAGAACCCATTTCTACCAAGGGCCCCCGTCTTACGGCTGAATTATCCTTTGCAGGTCGCTTCCTGGTACTCATCCCCTTCGGAACTAAAGTCTCCGTATCTTCAAAAATCAAAAGTGGCGCAGAGAGAGCTCGACTCAAACAACTCGTCAACAGTATCAAGCCAGGCAACTGTGGTATTATCGTGAGAACCGTAGCTGAAGGCAAGCGTGTTGCTGAATTGGATGCAGAGCTGAAAATTCTGACCAAACGCTGGCAGGATGCCATCGTCAAGGTTCAAAAAACCCAAAAACGCCCCCAACTGATTTATGAAGAAACTGACCGGGCTGTTGCCATGCTGCGTGATCTCTTCAATCCTACTTATAAAAGCATTTACGTCAACGACGAAAATGTAGAGCAGGAGGTAAAGCACTATATCTCGATCATAGCCCCTGAAAGGGCGGATATAGTAAAACTTTACAAGGGTAAGGTTCCCATTTTTGACAATTTCAACGTCACTAAACAAATTAAATCGAGTTTCGGCAGAGTCGTGAACTATAAGCATGGTGCTTATCTGATCATTGATCATGCTGAAGCCTTGCATGTGGTGGACGTGAACAGTGGAACTCGTACTCATGAGAAGAATCAGGAGGCAAACGCTTTGGACGTGAATTTAGGTGCTGCTGATGAACTGGCCCGACAGTTGAGGCTCCGTGATATGGGAGGTATCATCGTAGTAGACTTCATCGACATGAGTCTGGCGGAAGACCGCCAAATGCTTTATGAACGGATGTGCAAAGATATGCAGAAGGATCGTGCAAGGCACAATATCCTGCCGTTAAGCAAATTCGGACTCATGCAAATAACTCGCCAGAGGGTACGACCGGTGATGGAAGTGAACGTGGAGGAAACTTGTCCTACGTGCAACGGCACAGGAAAGATCAAAGCAAGTTTTCTGTTTACAGACCAACTCGAGCGTAAAATTGACCGACTCATCAACAAGATCGGTGTCAAGAAATTCTATCTGCACGTACATCCATACGTGGCTGCTTTCATCGACAAGGGAATCTTTTCCCTGAAGTTGAAGTGGCAACTTAAATATGGATTCGGTGTACACATTATTCCTTCTCAGAAATTAGCTTTCTTGCAATATGAATTTTTCGACAAGAATGGCCAGTTTATTGATATGAAGGAAGAGCAGGAAACGAAATAGAAAGTTTCCAGACGATCAAAAAAGTCCCTGATGATTTTCTCATCAGGGACTTTTTTGATCACACCGGTCTTCCGTTTCAAGAAAACTCCAGGAGGTCTAAAGACGATCCTGTCAAGGGATTACTTTGAACCGGATGCGGAAGGAATGCTTCATCCCATCCCAATTGGTGCCCAGCAAGGCAAAACGACCTATCTGAGACGTCGAACGCACGTGCTTGCCCAGACAGGGACAAATATCATAGTCATCGATACGGACCAGCCGGATCATCTCATGTGCTTCCTTAGGCAGACGGTCAATATTTACGCCGGCCGGAATATGATCCCGATCTACAAATTCATAACTGACGACCATATCTGCCTGTATCAGACGGTTCATCTCATCCTCGATGTCCTTTATCTCCTTGCGGGAAGGCTCATGGTCAAGAATATAATTGATCTTACTCTTCTTCCTCTCGATGTGAGCGTTATATCCCCGCTCACAACCAAACCGGCGCACCATCAACTGATTGAGCAAATGCTCCGCCGTATGGGCAGGAGGAAACTCATCTTTATGATGCTCATTCAAGGCAAATCCTCTGTCATCCATTTTCAGATTGAATTTATAGACACGTCCGTCATAGGGCTCTATCGTCATCGTCTCGTCTCCATCCCGAAGTAAATTCATCGTATAAATGTCACCGGAAAGAAGGTCCGTTGCGGTAACTCGCTTTTGGGGAAGATGCAGATAATCAAAGGCATGTCCGGGTATTTTCACATTGACATTTATCTTGTCTGATGAAAAATTGACGACAATAAGCAATACCTCATCCTCATATTTACGAAGGAATGCGAATTGTTTTCGCCTGTCGAAATGATCAGACGTCGGGTTAACGTACATCAGGTCAAACATATCACCCTCCGTAACCGCCTTCTCATGGGTAGCCGTATAAAACAAATTACGATAAGTAACGGACAACTGCTTTTGCCTAAAGGTCAGGCCGCATGGCATCTCATACGCATGAGTCAAAGTAGACGGCGACCAATAGTCAAAGATGCTTGTCCGTCCGTCACGGCCACTATAGCCTTCAGCATCCATACCCCTCTCACCGAACTCCTGTCCATTATAGATCATAAAAGGATTCCGTTGCAGCAAGGTACCCACCATCACAGCAGGGACAGCCTTTAAAGGATCCCCGGAAAAGAAATCAGAAGCAATGCGCTGCTCATCATGATTCTCCAGGAAATACAGCATGTGTCCGAAAATATCACTCTTGTTCTGCCACTGAGCGGTGATATCGGAGGCCGGACGCTCATTCCGTACAATTGCACGCATCGTATCATACATGCCCACCTTATCATAAAGGTAATCAAAACCAGCAGCGATAAAAGTACGGTACCGATTAGGATCATAGACCTCCCCGATGAAGATCAGATCAGGATAACGAACCTTCACGGCCTTAGTAGCATAAGACCAAAAAGAATCCGGGACCATCTCTACCATATCGCACCGGAAACCATCAATACCCATACCTGCCCAGAAAAGCAAGATCTGTGTCATCTTATCCCAGGTATCCGGGATAGGATTAAAATGTGTACTGCGACCGGCAGGATCACAGTAATCAATACCATAATTGAGTTTGATGGTCTCATACCAGTCTTTCTCTGAAGGACAGGCACTAAAACAATTATTTCCCGTAGCCCTGGCCGGAGTTTCGGTATATTCATCTTGGGAAGAGTCCACCGGAAAAGCTTTAAGAATTTGACAGAGATCCAATGGCTGTCCCCAACAATAATAAAAATTATTCTGCGGAGAAAAACTTTTGGCAGGATCATCATCCTCACCCAGATCCCGCACTCCTGCCGGTTTATTCACGGAATAATACTCACGGGCTACATGATTTGGTACAAAGTCCATGATCACTTTCATCCCAGCCTGATGAGTGCGGAGAATAAGCGCTTTCCATTCCTCCATCCTTTTTTCCGGATGATCAGCAAGATCAGGATCCACATCATAATAGTCTGCTATGGCATACGGTGAACCCGCCTTGCCTTTTATGACCTCTGGATGCTGACGGGGAATGCCATAAGCAGAATAGTCCGTCACGGTCGCGTGACGGATCACTCCCATGTACCAGATATGAGTAAAACCCATACGGTGAATACGGGTTAAGACCTCTTCTGAGAAAGAACTGAATTTACCACAGCCGTTTTCAGAGAGAGTACCAGATATTTTCCGGGTTATGTTGTGATTGCCAAAGAGCCTGGGAAATGCCTGGTAAATAATAATCTTACTCATTTAACCTCTATCCCGTGGGCATTCACATTCTTATCGATCCGGCCAATCATCCCACGAAGTGCCTTGCCGGGACCACACTCTACAAATTCATCCGCTCCGGCTGCAATCATATTCTGAACACTCTTTGTCCAACGGACAGGGTGAGTCAACTGTGCAATCAGGTTTTTCTCAATTTCTTCAGGATCGGTGTGAGGCTGGGCATCCACGTTCTGATAGACAGGACATTCAGGAACAGAAAAAGGAGTCTTTTCGATAGCCGACTGCAACTCATCCTTGGCTGGTTGCATCAATGGAGAATGGAAAGCACCACTGACCTTCAGGATCAGTGCACGCTTTGCACCCGCTGCCTTTAATTCGTCACAAGCCCTCTTTACAGCATCCTCATTGCCAGAGATCACCAGTTGGCCAGGACAGTTATAGTTAGCAGGGACAACGATGTTTCCATTTACAGATACTTTCTTGCAAATTTCTTCTATCTTCTCATCAGGGAGAGCTATGATAGCAGCCATAGTACCCGGATTGGCATCACAGGCTTTCTGCATCGCATTGGCGCGGGCCGCAACCAGACGGAGTCCATCCTCAAAGGAAAGTGACTTAGAGTAAACCAAAGCCGAAAATTCACCCAGGGAATGACCGGCCGTCATGGACGGTTTTACGCCCTCACCCAGGCACATTGCAGAGATGACACTATGCAGGAAAACCGCTGGTTGGGTAACCTTAGTAGCCTTCAACTGTTCATCAGTTCCGGCGAACATAATTTCAGTTATCTTAAACCCGAGGATCTCATTTGCCTGATCAAACAATTTTTTAGCCAAAGGAAATTGGTCATACAGGTCTTTACCCATACCCACAAACTGTGAGCCCTGCCCAGGGAAAACAAATGCTTTCATATTCAAAATAAAATTATTGAATTACTTCTTCTCAATAAGTACGAGATATAAAAAATCCCAACTACCAACACGGGTAACTGGGATTTTCTGTTATTGATTTACAATAGAATGATCTAAATAGAACATAATGTCCTTATTCTGCTGCAGGAGCTTCCTCTTCAGACGCAGGTGCTTCAGCTCCCTCCGGAGCTTTCTCTTTCTGGGCATCAGCCACAGGCTCTGCCTTAGGAGTTTCAGCTGCCTTTTTCTTTGGAGCAGCCTTGACAGCATCCTTGTTTTCTTCAGCTACGACCTCAACAGGAACCTTTACCTCTACATCTTTAAAGAAATGGATAATTGCTTCAAAATTACCCACTTTCTTAATGTCATGCATAGTAATGATCTTACGGTCAATATCAAAGCCTTTCTTAGACAGTTCATCAGCTACCGTAGCTACATTTACACTGCCATAGGTAACGCCGTTTGAACCCACTTTTGCCGTAATGACAAGAGATACATCCTTGAGTGCTTCAGCCTTTTTGTCAGCTTCAGCCTTCAGCGCAGCGATCTTGTCAGCCTGCTGCTTCATATCTTCAGTCAACTGTTTCTTGGCCATTCTTGAGGCAATGACCGCCTTACCCTTCGGTATCAGATAGTTACGACCGTAACCATTCTTCACACTTACAATATCGTTCTTATATCCAAGTCCGATGATATCTTCTTTCAGTATAACTTCCATTCTGTTTCCTCCTTTTATTATTTCATCAAATCGGTTACATAAGGAAGCAATGCAATCTGACGTGCACGCTTAATGGCTTTTGCCAGACGACGCTGATATTTCAACGATGTTCCTGTAATGCGACGCGGAAGGATCTTACCCTGTTCATTCAGGAATTTCTTCAAGAACTTAGGATCCTTATAGTCAATATACTTAATGCCACTCTTTTTAAAACGGCAATACTTCTTCTTCCTTGTGTCAATAGAAGGAGCGGTCAAATAACGGATTTCAGATTTATTTTCTGCCATGATTAAGCCTCCTTATTACCTTTACCTAATTTGTTTCTTCTCTTCTCTGCATACTGGGCAGCATACTTGTCCAGTTTTACCGTAAGGAAACGAATCACCTTCTCGTCACGGCGGAAGCCTGTTTCGAGAGTGTCAACAACAGATGGCTCAGCTTTGAATTCTAACAGACAGTAAAAACCTGTAGATTTCTTCTGAATAGCATAAGCCATTTTTTTCAGTCCCCAGGTCTCTTCATTCAGAATCTCAGCACCATTATCGGTGAGCAGTTTCTTGAATTTAGCGACCGTTTCCTTCATCTGTGCATCAGACAAAACGGGAGTTAAAATGAAAACGGTTTCGTATTGATTCATACTACTTAAAAATTAATTAATGATATTACACGATACACTGCATCCATCTACCCGAGCAATAAGCTGAATAGCCAAATGCAGTGCAAAAGTACGTCTTTTTTCAGAAACAGCCAAATTTTTCTTCTTCTTTATTCTCCGGCCTTCACGAAACGGCTCTTTCAGACCCTCCTGGAAGTCCGCACGAACACCAGGCAGGAGCATCCGGGAACCGATCTTGTCATTCGGTTTCAGGAACTATCAGTTTATATCCCTTTCCGTGAATATTGATAATTTCAATCTGATCATCATCCTTTAAGTGCTTGCGCAACTTGGTAATATACACGTCCATGGACCTGGCATTGAAATAATTATCATCTATCCAGATAGTTTTCAAGGCGAAATCGCGTTGTAATATCTCATTCTCATGTGAGCAGAGAAGAGCCAGCAACTCGTTCTCCTTGGTCGTCAACTTCGTCTGCTTGTCACCGATCGTCAGCAGTTGCTTCTGCGTGTCAAAAGTAAATTTACCGATATGGTAAAGTGTGGATTCTTTGTTTTTCTTTCCGCGGACACGACGCAGGATTGCCTCTATACGGAGAACCAGCTCCTCCATAGAGAAGGGTTTGGTAATATAGTCATCGGCTCCGATCTTAAAGCCTTCGAGAATATCTTCTTTGAGCGTTTTGGCAGTCAGGAATATGATCGGGATCTCAGAATTAGCCTGACGAATCTCTTGTGCAAGGGTAAATCCATCCTTCTTAGGCATCATCACGTCCAGCACACAAATATCGTACTTATCTTTCAAAAATTCCCTGTAACCAATTTCACCATCAGGACAAAGTGTAGCCTGATAACCTTTTGCCTGCAAATATTCACGGAGCAGCATGCCGAGGTTCTCATCGTCCTCGCACAGCAAAATCTTGATTTTTTCGTCCATAGTCTAATTATTTATTTGTAAATATATATTATTGAATTTCTTATCCGGAAGAATGCCATTGCATCTATGAAGGAAATTGAATATCTATCTCCACTGCCTCCATTGTCTATACATCCATGCTGAAAGATCATTGCTCATCAGCGATAAAAGGCAACTTAATGGTAAAGATGGTGCCCTTTCCATACTGGCTGTCCACATGGATCTCACCTTCATGGAGATCTACCATTTTCTTCACATAAGCCAAACCTAATCCAAAACCTTTCACATCGTGTATATTACCGGTATGGACACGGTAAAACTTTTCAAATATCTTCTTCAGATTCTCTTTCTTGATTCCCAGGCCTGTATCCTTAACCGACAAGCAAACTTTATTTCCTTCATTCCAGGTTTTAAGATAAATGCTTAGCGGCTCTTCCGGTTTACGATATTTCACGGCATTGTCAAGCAGGTTGAAGATCACATTCTGAAAGTGCATCTCATCCACATAAATAGTGGAATCCACGGCTTCTATCTGGGTATAGACCTTCCCGCCCGTATGCTCTACTCTGAGCGTAAACGAGTTGCCAATTTGTTCCACCATTTCGTTCAGGTCCAACTTACGCTTTTTCAGAACGGCCTTCTTCTGGTCATACATAGACATCTGCAAGACTTTCTCCACCAGGAACCGTAGACGTTTGGATTCATCATCTACAATGCCTGCAAGATGAGACATCATCTGAGGACTCTTCACCACACTCTTGTCTGTCATCATCTGGGCAGCCAGAGAGATGCTGGCTATCGGGGTCTTCAATTCATGGGTCATATTATTAACAAAATCATTCTTGATTTCAGAATACCGCTTGGATCTGAAGATAATCCCAATGGTGAAAATAAAAGTGATCAGAAGGATGAGCGTGAAGATAATGCTCGGAATCATAAACCTGACACTGGAAAAGATATAACTGTTCATCGTTGGGAAATGAACCCTGATCACCCCTGCCCCTATGCTTGACTGTGGGTCATTCCTGAAAAGCGGCTGGGAATAAGAATATTCCTCTCCCTTTGAGGTATAGTCAGGACAGCGGTAAACTTCCCGCCCATCGGCTGTCGTAACGACGAAATGATAGGGAATATTGATCCCATTGTTCATCAATTCTGCTTTCAGATCCTGATCCAGAAGCTTGAAATTGATACGCTCTTTCAAAGGTTTGTCCGATGCGGAATAAAGAAGGGAATAGACCACCTCATCCAATAAGGATTTCTGATATACATAACGGTTCTTGACGATCTCCTGCAGTGATTTCTGCGCTTCTGATATGGTGTTCTGGTCATTCCTCAGGATCATCGCCTTGGGGATCTGCGAAGGTTTACGGGAAAGGGTCTTCAATTCAAATGAAGGGTATGTGGTACCTTTTACATTTACTGAAAGTTGCTGATAAGGTTGACGGGAAGCTGCACCGGCCCCTTTATGTGTTTTGATGGAATCGCGCTTACGGGCAAGTTCTTTCGCATTTACGTCCTTTTCCAGATATTGCAAGGTCTCATTCAGCTCCAGATTACGAGAGGCATGGTAAAGAGCGCGGTTGACGGATTCGTCAAACTGCTCCTTTTTCATTTCTGCCATCTCCTCAATATAATTCAACTGCAAGAACAATAAGGCAAGAAATGAAATGCCCATGATAATTGCTATCGTCCAAATGGTCCTCTTCTTCATGTTGGCAAAGATATGTATTTTTCTTAAATCGTTAACATAATTTTGTTAACAATTTCAATCATATTAACTGTTGTTAACGGTATTGACTCGTTTTAATGGTCTATATATCATTATAAATTCAGAAAATCTTTCCTTCTCTTCATCAATTCCCTTCGCTTCAATGGCAAAGTTCCTGACGAAAGACATCCATGAAAAAGGGCAGACCTTCCAGCATCTGCCCTTTCATGATCAATAAATCTGAAAATCATTCGTTTTCACCTTTTGACTCTTCAGTTTCATGCTCAGAAATAAGTTTTTTCTGAACAGCATTCGGGACTAACTCGTAACTGGCAAACTTGGTGGTAAAACTTGCCCGTCCACCCGTTATACTACTTAAAGCAATGCTGTAATCCGATAATTCTTTGGCTGGGATCTTCGCCTGAAGTCTCTGATACACCCCTTCACTGTCCATACCCATAATCATGGCACGGCGTCCCTGCAGATCGCTCATCACATCACCCATGAAAGCAGAAGGTACATCCACCTCAAGATCATAGATTGGTTCCAGAATCTTCGGGCCAGCATTTTTAAATGCCTCTGAGAAAGCATGTCTCGCCGCAAGCATAAAGGACAATTCATTGGAGTCTACAGGATGCATCTTGCCATCATAGACCACAACCCTCACATCCCGGGCATAACTGCCTGTAAGCGGACCATGTTCCATGCAGTCCATAACACCTTTGAGGATGGCAGGCATAAAACGAGCATCAATGGCTCCACCGACAACGGAATTGATAAAGACAAGTTGTCCGCCCCAGTCCAGATTGATGACCTGTTTCCCTTTCATGGTCACCTTATATTCCTGATCGCCAAAATGATAGAAAACAGGATCCGGCATCCCTTCGGCGTAAGGTTCAATGATCAGATGGACTTCACCGAACTGGCCTGCCCCTCCGCTTTGCTTTTTATGCCGATAGACCGCCTTAGCAGGTTTGGTAATCGTCTCACGATACGGAATCTTAGGCTCTTCAAACTTAACCTGTATTTTTTCGTTATTTTCCAGACGCCACTTTAAGGTGCGCAGATGAAACTCTCCTTGACCATGAACGATCGTCTGATGTAATTCCTTGCTGTTTTCTATGACCCATGTAGGATCTTCCTGAGACATTTTCGTCAGAGCAGCCATCATCTTTTCCGTTTCCTGCTCATTGACCGCGCGAATCGCACGGGAATACCTGGAGTTCGGGTACTTGATAAAGTTGAAACGCCAGTCACAATCCTTTCCATCAAGGGTGTTGCCGGTCTTAACATCCTTCAACTTGACCGTACAACCAATATCTCCCGCCTCCATCAGGTCTATAGGGATCCGTTTTGCTCCTGCACAAACGAATATCTGTCCCAGACGCTCCTTACTTCCACGGTCCGCATTGGTCAGATCATCTCCCGGCTTTACCATCCCGCTCATGACTTTAAAATAACTTACTTCACCTATATGAGGTTCCATCCCTGTCTTAAAGAAATACAAACTCTCAGGGCCATCGACAACAGGCTTGACCTCTTTCCCCCGCGTATTATGGAGTAAGGGCATCTCACTGACAAAAGGCACCACGTTACCCAAAAATTCCATCAGACGACGCACTCCCATGTCTTTCTTTGCACTGACACAAAAAACCGGATAGATCGAATTTGTCACAAGTCCCTTCCTGATCCCTTCACGCATCTCATCTTCTGTAAGGGTCTCGCTTTCAAAAAATTTCTCCATCAGGGTATCATCATTTTCTGCAGCCGCCTCAACAAGAGTTTTATGCAGCTCCATAGCTTTATCCATCTCTTCTGATGGAATATCTTCTATAACAGGCTCTCCTCCTTCAGGTTTCCAGGAATATTTCTTCATTAAGAGTACATCAATCAGAGAATTGAAATCAGGACCTGTTTGAAGCGGATACTGGATGACAACACACTTATCACCATAGATCTCTTTCATATTAGAGATAATGTCATCAAAATCACATTTATCTGAATCCAACTGGTTAACCAAAAAGATAACAGGTTTTTTCAACTCCTCTGCATAATGGAAATTATTCAGTGTACCCACTTCAGGCCAACTCTGACCATTAATCAGGATTAAGGCTTCATCCGTTACATTCAGAGAGGTAATGGTCCCTCCGACAAAATCATCACTTCCCGGACAATCGATGAGATTGAGTTTCTTGTCGTTCCATTCCACATGCAGGACGGTGGGAAATACAGAATAGCCATATTCTAATTCAACAGGAAAATAATCACCCGTCGTATTCTTGTTTTCTATGGAACCCCGGCGATTGATAACACCAGCTTCATATAGCATACTCTCGGCAAGTGTGGTCTTGCCGCTACCTGACGCGCCAATCAGCGCAATGTTTTTGATTTCATTAGTGTGATATACTCTCATACTGTTATAGATTTAAAATGATAATAGATTCATCATGGTATAAGGGGATGCCCTGTGTCTTCCTCTTTCTGGCCTCTAAGTTAGTCATTTTTTAACAAACCTCAAAAGAAATCAAATAAAACAATCAGACTTTTAAAACATATTAACCTGCTCTTCTAATGTTATAAAATTCCAGATTCAAACTATAAAAACATGATTTTATACAAGTTGGTTTTTAAACGGTCTCAAGAAAGAGAAAAATCTATGTTTTTGTCGTACCTCAACAGAAATTGCACCTCCTTCTGGCAGACCTGTTTTTATTCTGAATCAGAGGCATGAATCCGTCAAATTTCCGGAAAGATTTTATTTAAATAGGGATAATCATAAAAAAATGCGTATCTTTACATCACGTAATCCAATGATAACAGATGTCAGGACTCTATATACATATCCCCTTTTGCGCCAGCCGCTGTATTTACTGCGGTTTCTATAGTACCACGCTTCTTCCTCTCCAGGATGCCTACGTGGAGGCCTTATGCAAGGAAATGAAAATGCAAAAGCCGGTTGATCCTGTCCAGACGGTTTACCTCGGGGGAGGCACGCCAAGTCTTTTATCTAGAGGTAATCTGGAAAAATTATTTGCTAATATCCATGCTATCTATGGCCGTAAAACGGAAGAGAGTACTGTCCATCACCCGGAATCGTTCCGGGAAGTCACCATAGAATGCAACCCTGACGACATTACCGATGAGTTTGCCCGGGAAATCGTTTCCCTCGGAATAAACCGGGTGAGCATCGGGGCCCAGACTTTCTCCCCCGCCCGGCTCCGGTTCATCCATCGCCGGCATACGGCAGAACAGATCCCGGCAGCGGTCCATCGCCTGAGAAATGCAGGCATCCATAACATCAGCATTGATCTGATGTTCGGATTCCCCGGAGAGACCCTGGCAGACTGGGAAGAGGACCTCCATGAAGCCCTGGGTCTGCAGGTGGAACACATCTCTGCCTATTCACTGATGTACGAAAAGGGCACCCCTCTCTATCATCTCCTGAAGGAGGGGAGAATCCGGGAAATTGATGATGACCTGAGTCTGGAGATGTACAAAACACTCCTTGATACCCTTAATGACAACGGTTACGAACAATATGAGATCAGTAATTTCGCCCGATTAAACCAGGAAGCCCATAGTCCCTCCGGGCAGAGCACACTACGGTCAGGCAGGAAGAATCCAGGGCCAGACCATCCTGCCTGGGACGACCGGCCTGAAACCGTCTCTCCCTACCGGAGTCTCCATAACTCCTCTTACTGGCATGAAATACCGTATATTGGAATCGGCGCCGCTGCTCATTCTTACAACTTGACATCAAGGCAGTGGAATATTGCAGATTTACATCAGTATATCCATGCTATAGAGTCTGGAAACATCCCCTGTGAAAGTGAGAGGCTGAGCCTGGATACCCGTTATGACGATCTGATTACCACTGCTCTGAGAACTCGGGAAGGGATTGACTTGAGAAAGATGAAAGAAGAATATGGAGACGGATTATATTCTTTCCTGCTCCAGAATGCAGAGCCTCATCTTAAAGACAAGAATATGAAAATCAGAGATCACCAACTCTCCCTGACCCGTCAGGGACTCTATATTTCCGACGATATTATGAGTGACTTGATGGATGTGTGAGCGTCCGGAATACCCTCACGTTCAAAAACTTCATCAAACGATCATAGAAATGTTTCATTAAAAGACCAAAATTATGTTAGGAAATTTTAGTTATCAGAATTCCACAAAACTTTACTTCGGAGAAGATTCTCTGAAAAATTTAAGTGAAGAACTCAAATGTTCCGGCCATACTATCCTGTTCAATTATGGCGGCGGAAGTATCAAGCGCAATGGCATTTATGATCAGATCATGGAAATCCTGCAGCAAACTGGCAAAAAGGTTATCGAGAACCCAGGGGTCATGTCTAACCCCACTCTTGACAAACTCCTTGAGGGGATCCAGACTGCCCGGAAGAACAAGGTAGACTTTATCCTTTCAGTAGGTGGCGGCTCTGTCTGCGACTATTCCAAGGCTGTAGCTGCGTCAGTCTACTATGATGGGGATCCCTGGAAGAAATTCTTCCTTGACCAGCAGAACCCGGCACAGGATCAGAAGATCATCCCCGTAGGTGTGGTCCTGACCATGGCAGGAACAGGTTCTGAGATGAATACGGGCAGTGTCATCACCGATGCCAAGAACAAATTCAAAGTCGGTCACATGTTTGACAACCGCCTCGTCCCCCGGTTTTCCATTCTGAATCCCAGGTTTACCTTTACCGTTCCCGAGAACCAGATGAAGTCCGGAATCTTCGACATCATGTCCCATATCATGGAACAGTATTTCTCTGGAGAGGATGACAATACTTCTGACTATATCGCAGAAGGTCTCATGCGCGGACTGATCCATGCCTCTAAAATCGCAGTCAGAAATCCGGAAGATTATGAATCACGGTCAAATATCATGTGGACGGCAACCTGGGCCTTAAACTCTCTGATCGGGTGCGCAAAGAAACAGGACTGGGAAGTTCACATGATCGGACATTCCGTCGGGGCACAGACACATGCTCCTCACGGCTTCACCCTGGCTGCCGTTTCCCTTCCCTACTATCATCTGGTCATGAAATACGGACTGCCGAAATTCAAACGTTTTGCTGAAAATGTCTGGAATGTCAATCCGACGCAAAAAACAGACCAGCAGATCGCTGAAGAAGGACTGGATGCTTTGAAAAACTGGATGGTAGAAATCGGGCTGCCCCTGTCGATCAAGGATTTTGGTGCTACGGAAGATTCAATAGCCGGAATTGTCAAGGGTACAATCATCTCGGATGCCGGTTATCATAAACTTACCCAAGAGGAATTAATCCTGATCCTGAAAGAAAGTCTCAGCGGGAAATATGCCAAGTAATTTCCTTACGGCACTTTAGGCTCCCAGGTTCAGACCTGGCCGAACAGACCTCTCAGGACAGAAATGGAAACCTGTTCTGAGGGGCCTTTTCTTTTTCGTTCCCTATCCTTTGCAGGACACATAGACACAACGGGGAAAGACATACTTCAAATAAAACATCCGCAACGTTCAACTTGAATATCAACTTCTTTTCACCGCTCATGAAAAATATGTAAAAAATCCAACTCTTTAGTAGGTTATCTCCGAATTAAAACTTATCTTTGCTGTATGGATATATCCGGTTCACTGAACAGGATTTATTCATGCTCCTTTATCGTAAAAAGATATGGAGAAGTCAGATGTTTAACTTTTAATTTATATCATCATGGAACAGAACAAACAACATTCACCCATCAAGACCCTGAATCCATTCACTAACAAGATAGAAAAGGAATTTGATGTCATCAGCGACACGGAGATAAATGAAAAAATACAAAATGCGGATACCGCCTTCAAGTCCTGGCGCAAGACCGACTTCGGCTATCGGGCAGGGATCATTCACCGGGTAGCCTCCCTGATGCGTGGACGGAAAGAGCAACTTGGACGACTGGCTACGACAGAGATGGGAAAGCTCTTGAGAGAAAGTATTTATGAAGTAGAACTCTGTGCAGACATTTTTGATTATTATGCCGATCATGCAGCGGAATTTCTCGCCGACAAGAAATTACCTACGGAAAAGGGGGAAGCGTTCATCAGCTATGAACCTATAGGCGTGCTGCTCAGCATCCAGCCGTGGAACTTTCCATTCTATCAGATTACACGGTCTGCGGCACCTAACCTGATGGCTGGTAATACGATGGTACTCAAACATGCTTCCAACGTACCACAATGTGCACAGATAATGGAAGACCTGTTCAGGGAAGCAGGACTTCCTGATGGTGTATACCAGAATCTGTTCATACCCGGACATGACATTGACAAACTGGTAGCTAATCCATTGATCAGAGGTGTTTCTCTGACCGGCAGCGAACCAGCCGGGGCCAGTATCGCTTCGGAAGCAGGCAAATATGTCAAGAAATCCATCCTTGAACTGGGAGGAAGTGATCCTTTCATCATCATGGAGGATGCAGATATAGAAAAAGCTGTCGAAACAGCCGTCTACGGCCGTATGTGGAATGCTGGACAGGTATGTATCTCACCTAAACGGATTATCGTCCCGGACCCTAAATATCAGAGTATTCTGGACAAGATGAAAACTCTGCTAGCAAAATTGAAATTGGGGGATCCTATGGATCCGCAAACAGACATCGCTCCTCTATCCAGTGAAGAGGCAGCTCAAGAGGTCATCCGACAAATCAAACGGGCCATCAGACAAGGGGCAAAACTGGAGTTCGGGGGAGGACGGCCGGACCTGGAGGGAGCATTCGTGAATCCCGTAATCCTGACCCATGTCGAACCGGGCATGGATGCCTATTCCGATGAAATATTCGGACCTGTCCTGGTCGTTTATGCCTATAAGAATATTGACGATGCCATCCAGTTAGCCAATGCGACAAATTTCGGACTTGGAGGAACAGTCTTCGGAACTGATCTTCAGAGGGCAAAGGCTGTCGCACGAGAGATCGATACCGGCATGGTTTACATTAATCATGTCACTGGCATCGCACCTGAACTTCCCTTCGGCGGAACGAAGAATTCCGGCATCGGCCGCGAACAGTCTCCTGCAGGAATCTATGAATTCGTCAACCCTAAATTGATCAGGGTCACCTCACCGGAAAATCCATATTAAACTTTTAAACTGAGAATATTCGTACCCCCTCGGGGGTACGTTTTTTATGAGATTAATAACCATTTATTTCCTGAACCTGCTTTTTTTCACTAACTTTGTATCCCTCAAAGGATCATAGTAAAATGCAAAATCAATTTTCAAGAACTCAACTATTATTTGGGAAACCGGCTATCGATACCCTCAATGGCTCACGAGTGGCTGTGTTCGGCATCGGAGGGGTAGGCGGTTATGTCACCGAAGTCCTCGCCCGCAGTGGCATCGGAGAACTGGATCTCTTTGATGATGACCGGGTCTGCCTGACAAATGTCAACCGGCAGATCTATGCCCTGCTCTCCACCGTCGGCAGGCATAAAGTGGATGTGGCTGAAGAACGGATCCATGATATTAACAGAAGATGCATCGTGCATAAGTACCAGATGTTCTACATGCCGGCCAATGCTGATGACATTGATCTCTCTCTCTTCGATTATGTCGTCGACTGCGTTGATACGGTTACCGCCAAACTCGAATTGATCAAACGTTGCCATGAACTTCATATCCCGATCATCTCCTGCATGGGGGCTGCGGACAAACTGGATCCTACTGCTTTCCGTGTAGCGGACATCAACAAGACAAAAATGGACCCGCTGGCCAAAGTTATCCGCAAGAAACTCCGCAAACTGCATATTCCGCATCTCAAAGTGGTCTATAGTGAAGAAGAGCCTCTCAAGCAGATCGATGACCCATCCATCAGTTGTCGCTTTCATTGCATCTGTCCGAATAAAGATATGCGCAAATGCACTGCACGACGGGACATTCCGGCAAGCAACGCTTTCGTTCCTGCTGCTGCCGGCCTTGTCGTCGGCGGAGAGGTGGTAAAAGACCTTATCAAGAATGCACAGACCATGCGCATCACTCCTGAAGAAGCTCCCGACAATCCTTATGCCCGTGCAGCAGCTAACAAAGCCGCAGAGAAACTGGAGAAATACCGGCAGATCTGTCTGGCTAAAAAAAACGGGAAATGGGCGGATGATAAAGTCGTCAGGACACTCGCATCTTCGGGAATCAAATCAATGAAATAAAGTGAGATTTGCAGAGACGTTACCGTTCATCTATCCGCACATACTTCTTCTGCTTCAGGAGGTTATTGTAAGCCGGGCGGATAATACGGCGACCTTCGAAGTTGAGTTCTTCAATCCGATGGGCTGTCCAGCCGACGATACGAGCCATGGCAAAAATAGGAGTATAGATCTCCTGTGGCAGTCCGAGCATCTCATAGATAAAACCACTGTAAAAGTCCAGGTTTGCACAAGCAGGCTTGGTTCCACCCCGGTGCTTCATCAGACATTTTATCCCTTCCTGTTCCAACAGGGTAAGAAAATGGTACTCTTCTTCCCGCCCCTTCTCTTTTGCCAGTTCTCCTCCCAGTTTTTTCAGTTCTACGGCACGAGGATCACTTTTAGTATATACGGCATGGCCGATCCCGTAGATCAGGCCACTCTTATCGTATGCTTCCTTATTCAACATCCGGTTCAGGTAAGTATCAATCTCATCCACATTGGTCCAGTCCTTGATGCTTTCTTTCAGATGATGCAACATGTTGATCACTTTAATGTTAGCTCCACCATGCAAGGGACCTTTCAGACTCCCGATACCTGCAGCAATCGAAGAATAGGTATCTGTACGGGTAGAAGAAGTGACGCGAACGGTAAAAGTAGAGTTATTACCTCCGCCATGCTCTGCCTGCAGGATAAGGAGCAGGTCCAGTATCCGGGCATCCAGGTTAGTATAATCTTCCCCCCCGAGCATATATAAGAAGTTCTCCGCAATACACAGATTTTCTTTCGGATGACGGATATTCAGGCTCTGCCCCTGCACAGAGTGACAATAGATATTATAAGCATAAGCTACGATGGTAGGAAACTTCGCAATCAGTTCTATGCTCTGACGCATCAGGTTATCCCGTGATATGTCATCCGGATTAGGATCAAAAGTGTACATTTCAAGTACACACCGAGCGAGAATATTCATAATATTAGAACCTTCCAGGTCAATGATGTGTACGATAGTACGATGATCCAGGGGCATATTGTCATTCAACAATTCTTTAAAGGCTTCGAGTTCTTCCCGGTCCGGAAGTTCTCCTGAAAGGATCAGATAGGCAATTTCTTCGAAGCCAAAACGCTTTTCTTTCAATAACGGACTCACCAGGTCATCCAACTCATACCCCCTATAGTACAACTTTCCATCACAGGGACAGAGTTTGCCATCAGGATCACGATTATATCCCACTACATTACCGATATTGGTCAACCCGACCAGCACACCGGTACCATCTTCATTACGAAGTCCCCTCTTCACGCCATATTTCTGAAAGGCTTCCTTCGGAATCTTACAAGAGCTTTTCACCTCATCCGATAACTTGTAAATTAAATACTCCTTTTTCATACTACTCATGGTTTTCTTCCCTTCTTGGTTCTAAATTTCAATATTCATCACTCTGATCTTTTCTCCTCTTTCCGCCGGGCCAGGTTCAGTGCACTTCCGGCCTTGAACCATTCTATCTGAATTTTATTATAGGTATGCTCCACCGGGAAATGCTCCTCATGGCCATCCTGATGCTTCAAGACCACCAGAAGCTGGTGCCCCGGCGCGAAATCCTTCAGTCCCTTGATGGAAATGCGATCGTTCTCCATAACTCTGTCATAATCTTTTTTATCGGAAAACGTCAATGCAAGCATCCCCTGCTTCTTCAAATTGGTCTCATGAATCCGGGCAAAACTCTTGGCAAGAATCACTTTCACATTCAGATACCGGGGCTCCATGGCCGCATGCTCACGGCTGGATCCTTCTCCATAATTATCCTCGGCGACCACGATGGAATCAAGTCCATGCTGCTTATAGTCCAACGCTGCAGAGGACACCTCCTTGTAACGGTCATCCAACTGATCTTTCACCTGGTTAGATTCACCATTGAACGCATTCACGGCTCCCATGAGCAGGTTTCTGGAAATATTCTCCAGATGCCCGCGATATTTCAGCCATGGCCCTGCCATAGAAATATGATCCGTAGTACATTTCCCTTTCGTCTTGATCAGCAAGGGCATATTATCATAATCCTTCCCGTTCCACGGAGCAAAAGGTTCAAGTTTCTGCAATCGCTGGGAAGAAGGTGAGATGACCACCTCCACCTCCTGTTTCTGCGCTGAGGGAGGGACGAACAGTCCTTCCCGTTCCAGGGCAAGAAGTCCCTCTTCCTCCGGATGAAGATGAGAAATAAACCCGTCCGGAGGGAAATCATTACCGCATGGTTCTTCCAGTCTCACCTCAGCACCATCACGATCCGCCAAGACATCCGTCAGCGGATTGAAGTCCAGCCTGCCGGCAATAGCAAGTGCTGTGGCCATCTCCGGACTGCCGATAAAGGCAAAAGTGTTAGGGTTCTGGTCAGCCCTTCTGCGGAAATTCCGGTTGAAGGAAGTGACAATCGTATTCTTTCTGACAGGATCATCTGTATGCCGTTTCCACTGTCCGATGCAAGGACCACAGGCATTGGTCATGATCACCGCTCCTATCTTGCGGAAATCATCGAGGAGACCATCCCGCTCTGCGGTGCAGCGGATCTGCTCAGACCCGGGATTGATGATCAACTGTGCCTTTACCGGAATATTCTTCAGGATCGCCTGACGGGCCACACTTGCAGCCCGTGCAAGATCCTGATAACTTGAATTCGTACAACTCCCGACCAGGGCCACCTCTACTTTCATGGGATAACCCTTCTCTGGACCTTTCTCTTTCATCATGCTGACAGGTGTGGCCGCATCCGGAGTGAAGGGACCATTAAGATAAGGTTCTATCTTACTGAGGTCTATTTCCAGAATCCGGTCATAATACTTTTCCGGATGCTCTTCTATTCCCGGATCAGCACATAAGTCTGCCGCATATTTACGGGCCAGCCCGGCCACCTCCTGACGCCCTGTCTTGCTGAGATATTCGTCAGCATGATCGTCAAAAGGAAAAATGCTGCAGGTCGCACCTAACTCCGCACCCATATTGCAAATCGTTGCTTTCCCGGTAGTAGAGATCGTTTCCACCCCTTCACCAAAGTATTCCAGGATAGCATTCGTTCCTCCCTTGACGGTCAGCATGCCCAAGATTTTCAAGATCACATCCTTGGGAGCAGCCCATCCGGACAGACGGCCGGTAAGATGTACGCCGATCAGACGCGGCATCCTCAACTCCCAGGGCTGTCCGGTCAGCACGTCCACGGCGTCAGCTCCACCCACGCCAATGGCGACCATACCCAGTCCTCCCGCATTAGGCGTATGGGAATCTGTTCCGAGCATCATTCCTCCAGGAAAGGCGTAGTTCTCAAGTACGACCTGATGGATAATGCCTGCACCAGGAGCCCAGAAGCCGATATGATATTTACGGGCAGCGGAACTCAGGAAGTCGTAAACTTCCTTGTTTGTCATCCGCGCAACCGGTAAGTCCAGTGCCGCTCCCCTGTCAGCACGGATCAGATGATCACAATGAACGGAGGCAGGAACCGCTACTTCATCCTTGCCTGCATTCATAAACTGAAGCAGGGCCATCTGGGCGGTAGCATCTTGCATCGCCACACGATCAGGCCTGAAATCCACATACTCGGCTCCTCGCTTGAAAGGTCTCAACTGAACAGGATCATAAAGATGAGAATACAACACTTTCTCAGCATACGTCAGCGGACGCTGGAGAACTTCCCTGATTTTACTCACTCTACCCGCATACGATGCATAGAAATTTCTGATCATCTCAATATCTAATATCATTTCAACCTTATTTTTAGTTATTATCTTTTTGACAAAGATAACAAATAATTCATTAATGTCACCTGTTCTCCCCGATATTTTTGCAAATTGATACTTTATTTCCGTAAAATCAAGATATATTTGTATATTTATACCCTTTTACTGTCCTGATGAATAACCATAACTAAAATTGAAAAAGCCGTACACGAAATCGCATACGGCTCTCTTCAAACAGTAAATATAAAGATTAAGAGATGCTTGTAGATCGCATCTCTCGGGAATTCACAACAGAGTTAAAAATGAAATTTCAAATCGATTCCACACTGTATGCCATTACCTCGCTGGGCAAAGGTCAACTCCTGGCCTGAAGCCCCGCTCTGGAAAGAAAAGGTATTATACTTTGTGTTGGTCAGATTACGACCCCAGAAACTCCATTTGACAAAACCAAAATCAAGATCCGCATGGGCGCCCAATACTGCGTAGAACTTCTGCGCATAGGTGTTGCTTTCATCCCAATAGGTCTTGCCCTGCCCATAGACATTGGCTCCAATGATAATCGCCTGTAATTTGCCGGCAGGAAGGTCAAAACGATAGTCTGCCCGAGCGGAGAATGTATGCATCGGGACATAAGGCACCTT
>DHOX01000060.1:35985-44685 GCA_002409785.1 Prevotella sp. UBA5379
TAACTTTTGAATGCGGCATGTGTAAAACCGTATGTCAAGGCCCAGTCTAAATGATTGTTCAAAGACTGCCCACGGAGAGAAGCCTCAACTCCGCAGCTGTAGCTCTGCCCGGCATTGACCATCATACGGCCATAACCATAGTTGTTGGACATCACCGAAAGCTGCTGATGACGGATCTGCATGTAAAAGGCAGAAAAGTCAAACTGTACAGAATGATTGAAAAGATTGACATGGGTGCCGGCTTCATAATTCCAACTCGTCTCCGGACGATAGGAAATGGTCTCTGCAATCTTTTTATAGTCTTCTTCCGTATGAGGTACGGAATAACTTCCATTCATTGCCTTTGCAGCATTTGCATACAATTCGGATGAAAGGATGTCTGAAAACATCTGGAAGTTATAACCGCCTGCACGGTAACCTTTGCTTACCGTAGCATAAACATTACTCCCCTGTTCGTCAAACCGGTAGTTCAAGCCGAATTTAGGAAGGAGTTGGTTATAATTGTCATGGGCCATGCCATCCAACGCCGTTGAAAGCACATTGGTAGCCTTAACCCCCATCACATCAGCAGCCATAGACATATAAGCAGAGGTCTGATAATGAATCTTTGTATGCATAAAATCATAACGAAGTCCGACCGTTCCAGTCAAGCGATCCGTAATATCAAAATTACTCTCGTGAAAAAGTGCGAAATTATACTCAGGAGTATGATAGACTCCAGGGGCTCCCATCGCTACGTCCATGCTTACGCCGCCGGCAGCATCAACGGCCTTCTTTGCAGCAGCCATTGCAGCGGACTGCGACATCCCCTGCTGCATCATCTTCCCTGCCATTGCAGCAACGATTCCCGAATACATCTGCTGTTGTATACCTTCTGCCATCGGAGTAGTCATGTCTTTGTCAAAATACACAGGACCATCCGTGCGCAGCCATTCAGAGGAGAAGAAGGTGCCTACGGTCCAGTGCCAGAACCCTCCTACGGCATGGTTGCCTTTAAAGTCAAATTCCTGAGTGAAGGCGTTCTGCAATTCCTTCTGTCTGAGATGTAAAAGGTCCTGGGGCAGGAAGTCCTGGTCCATGAACATATTATCCCTGAGATACTGATAACTGGAGGTACTGTTGAAATCGAAACTGTTGGCTTTATAGCCTATGGTCAATCCCGTGTTCAGCATGTTCCTGCGATAAGTTGACTGGCGGTTAGCTGCAGGCTCAGCCGTCTTGCCACTCTTCAGGTCCAGCAGACCGTATGGGAATCCATTCTGATTCACGTACTGATAGTCAGCCGTATAGTCCAGGTTCAACCGGTCATTAGCCTGATAGACTAACCGTAACTTACCACCAGCCTCGTTATACTGATCAGCCCGCTTGCCCGTGGTCTGGTTTCTGAAAAATCCATTCTGTCCGTCATAAAAACCGGCTAATGACATGCCCAGACGGTCATTTAACTTCTGATAATGGGCAAACTCAGCATTCCGGTAAAACTTCGATCCGATACTGAGACTGACATCTGTACCCTGATAATATAGAGGATTACGGGAATACATCCTCACGACTCCTCCTTCTGTGTTCTGCCCATAGAGAGTTCCCTGAGGCCCGCGGAGAATATCCACACGCCCGAGTTGATAGGTATGAAAGTTAAATGCGGCCTTGCTGATAATGGGCATACCGTCCAGGTAAAGGGCTATGGCCGGACTGTTAATACGACTTCCTATTCCTCTGACATAAATCGAAGAGGTGTACCGTGATCCATAAGCGGGCATCACAAAAGAAGGTACGTATGATGAAATATCACGAAGGTCACGTATTCCGAGATCCGACATTTCCTTGAAGGAAAGGATTGTACTGCTTAACGGCTGCTGCCGGAGACGGAGGAATTCCTTGGGCTGGCGTACCACAACAACTTCATCCAGGTCATGTACGCGTGAGGAATCCGAAAGGTCAGTTACAGGATTTACCCTCCCCAGCGCCGGTTTAGGCACTGCCATTGCCACAAACAGGGCAAAGGCCATAATCGATTGATTATTCATATAAGTTAATATTGTTATTTGTCTGCAAAGGTACAAACTTTCATTGATCTGTGAAATCCTCATTTATAAGGAAATTTAAGGACCATTCTGATCCGTCCTTTCCTTATCTATAGGACTGCCCCTGCCGGAAACTTATTCCCTAAACTCCACAAGAAGCACAACTCTTTACTTGCGGAAAACAGGTGATTTTAAGGTCCTTTTTCCTTAATCGTTCATCGCTCCACAACGCGGACAACGTCCCTTATGCTTCAATTCTGCCCCGCAATTCCCACAAACATATTTTACGCGGTCGTGTTTTAAGTACTGCTTGATTGCAAAATAATAATAAAAGGCTAACAATACATAACCCACATAATACAAGGAACTTATACTGAAAAGGATATAGTCGATGGCACATACGCCGGCCAATCCGAAGGTATAGAGCACGGCATCTCCGAATGGCAATTGCTTCCGAATATCGTCCAGTGCCGCCATGCCTATAATCAGCATCGCCCAGACCAGAATGAGGAATATCGAGAGCGGGACGGGAACGTGGAACGGATCCAGAGTAGGATGGAAATAAAAATTCTGCCATACATCGGGGAAAAAGGTCTGTATGCTGGCATAAAGGGTTGCAGCGGAAGCCACTATCAGGCAGAGCAAAGTGGGATAAAACGAGTCTATATCATTGAAGTGAACAATCTTGGCATTCTTCTGAAGAATGGTCCTGAGGAGATAGGCAAAACCGATGACAACAATAATAATAAGAAAGATGAGTAAATGGGTGTCTGAAAAAGTAGAGATGCATTCTGAAATCGGGTCATCAGGCACCACGTTCGGCAAGAGCCTCGACTCGTGTATCCACCCAAACTGAGCATTCTCTGTGCCCAGTTGAATCCACACGGAATCAATGGAATCCTGGGGGACAATACGAATATCCGAAACCACCAGCAAGGTGTGATGCTTCACGGCAAAGGAATCGGTACTCATATTGTTGACGATCTCTACAGGCTGCTGCTCATAAAGGACTAAAGAATCACTCTTGACCAGAAAATTATACTTATAGGTATAATGATGGGTAGAGGAGAAGGAAATGGAATCAAGTTGCTTCTCACTGTATTGGATCAGCGGGGCACGAAACCGTGTGGCTGGCCGGTGATAACAACCGGTCAGGAACATCATCATCAGGATGATCAGAACGAAGGTTCTACTTCTCTGCATAGATATTCATTTGACACGCTTTACAATTAAACTCGAGTCGAAACTTTTTCGCGCCGGGCAGCACCAGAAACAGAGGTTCTTTCCATACGGGACGCTCTCCTCCTCTTTTCACACAATATCCCAACGCGTAGCGGATGCAATAGCGGCACTGCATGATCAGGGGCTCCGGCTCCGTTCTGGCCAAAGGGCCGGAAAGTTCCACGGCTTTCCCGTCCACGGCCAGGCCCTGTCCAAGATAGAATGCTTTGGCCAGGTGGTTGCTGATATTATAGAGATAGGGATACCTGGTATATTCCGGTTGCCAGTTTAATGGCATTCTTTTCCTGCTCCCGGGAAGAGGCGGTGAAGGAGGAGTTGGAGATCCCGCCAAAAGTCCCTGCTCTTTCCAGGAAGTCAGAGGAGACTCCTCTGACGCTGATGCCCCTAGTTTTTCTATGGTGCTCCGCTTCAACGCCGAGAGGATGCTGTTCGGAACGAAATAAGTCTCTGTTCCTTCCGTGATTTCCACGTGCTCACAGCAATACGGAGTATTTCCCAGTTTGGTCAACTGCCGGTCCATGTTTTCCTTCTGAGGTTTTTCAGCCTTTTGCAATTTCCATTCTGAAAGGGTCCGGGCAGCATAATGTCCGTCCGTCACCTCAAGTAATATGCCCTTGTCAACGGCGGACAATCGCATACGTACAGGAATCTTCCGTTCTGCGGTTTGACCTTCAAGAATATTCCTGAAGGCCTCATCATGATTCCTGTAAAGCCGCATCCCCTTATGAAGACCTGCGGGCATCCGTTGAGGAAAAAGCCGGTTATTTTCAACCCGGTTGACCCGGAATCCCTCGAGATCATGATGATCATTAAAGAAGCAGAGACCATCACCATTCGTAAAACTGGCTGTACCGGCAACCGTAAAACTCCATTGGCTGATTTCCTTTACCGTTCCCACATACTCGCCCGTAACCTTAGGAGTATCCATCGTCCCGATCTCCGGTTGCCGGCCATGGAAGAAGTAAGTCGTGAACCCCCGGTTAAAAGTTTTCTTCACATCCGGTCTGAAAGTGCGGATGATCCTGCCCCGCGAAGAACGGCAATAATCCTCCGGCCTGCGACGGATGAGTTGGTCCAGTTCTTCAGAATAGGCAGAGACTACATTCTTGACATAATCAATATCTTTCAATCGTCCCTCGATCTTGAAGGAGCAAGCTCCCGCATCAGCGAGTTCTTCAAGATGGCTGGCCAGGCACAAGTCTTTCAGGGACAACATATACCGCTGCTTTTCAATGACCTTACCGTCACTGTCTGTCAGGTCGAATTTCAACCGGCAGAACTGTGCACAGGCTCCGCGGTTGGCAGAACGGTTGAAAACCTGCTGGGAGGCATAGCACACGCCGGAATAACTCACGCAAAGTGCCCCATGGACAAACACTTCTAGTTGAATGTCCGGGACAGCCTCATGGATTTTCCTGATCTCTTCCAGTGAGAGCTCGCGGGCCAGGACGACACGGCTGAAGCCCAGGGACTTCAGCCAGCGTACCTTCTCTGCTGTCCGGACATCACATTGCGTGCTGGCATGGACAGGAACACGCTCCCGCTGTGCCAGTCCCAGAAGGCCCATATCCTGAACGAGAATGCCATCAGCATGAGCAGAAGCCAATTCAGAGAGCAGCCCCCTGACGGTGTCCATTTCATTATCATAGACAATCGTATTGACGGTCACATAAACTTTCGCCTCAAAGTGATGGGCATATTCGCACAACCGGCGAATATCACCGATCGGATTCCCTGCAGCCTGACGGGCGCCGAACCCGGCGGCACCAATATATACGGCATCAGCTCCATGATCAATGGCAGCAATGCCTGTTTGCAGATTCCTTGCAGGTGCCAAGAGTTCTAACCGTTTTGCTTTCATCTATTCCTTCCTTCATCTGTCAAGGGTCTCAACCTACTTAATATCATCAATATTATAGGGGGTCTCCTGATAGACATAATAGTTGATCCAATTACTGTAAAACAGATTGGCAGAAGAACGCCACGTCACAAGTGGCCGTTGATGAGGATCATCATCAACATAATAATTTTTCGGGACATCCACATCATTGCGCTTGCCAAAATCGCGCTTGTACTCCTTGTCCAGTGTATAAGGAGCATATTCCAAATGTCCTGTCAAATAGAAATCCCTGCCATTACGTGACATGACGACCGTCACTCCGCTGTCTTTCGATTCAGCGATAATACGCAGGTCAGGGATCTTCACAATATCTTCCCGGTGTACTTCCGTATGGCGGCTCTGAGGCATACTGAACACATCATCAAACCCACGGAAAATAGGCAGTAACGGATCAAGAATACGTGAGCGGAAAATGCCAAACATCTTTTTCTTCAACGCATACTTGGGAATATCATAGAAATGATATAAGGCTGCCTGTGCAGCCCAGCAGATATACAGTGTGGAGGTTACGTGTGTACGAGCCCAGTCAAAAATACCTTCCAGCTCCCGCCAGTACTCGACATCCTCAAATTTCATGGTCTCCACCGGTGCACCGGTCACTATCATCCCATCGAATTTATGTTTCTGGAGTTCATCAAAGTCCTTGTAAAACATGATCATGTGCTCGATGGGCGTATTCTTCGGCGTATGGCTTTTCAGCTTCATGAAATAAATTTCCAACTGAAGTGGCGTATTGGAGAGCAGCCGGATCAAATCGGTCTCGGTAGTAATCTTCAGAGGCATCAAGTTAAGGATAACGATCTTCAACGGACGGATCTCCTGGCTGTGAGCCCGTGTCTCGTCCATGACGAAAATATTCTCCTTCTTCAGAATCTCTATAGCTGGTAATTTATCCGGTAATCTTAATGGCATACAAACTTCCCTTCCCTAACAAAGCTTGGTACAAATTTAAGCAAAATTTCTGAAATGATAAAACCTGCAGAGGCAAAAAACAAAAATACTTACTTTCTTTGTGAAAATTCACATTCATCACAAAAAGACGGCATGACAGATTCCTATCCGGGAGCTCCTGTTGTATGCCTTCCATACCCTGTAAACTCTGATTTTCACATCCATACAGACCATCAGTCTGAAAAAATCTTTTCAGATGATATGCCTGACCCTGTTTCTATGTTTTCTTTCAACTCATTGACAAACCTGGCCATAGGAGCCCCATCTATCACATCATGGTCTATAAGAACGGATACATTCAATATTTCCCTTATGGTGATCTTGTCCTCTACTACAACTGGTTTTTTGATGACAGAACCTATCCCGAAACATATTGGATGTACAGATATCGGAATGAACCAACCGTTGATTTTCCCCATCATTCCAATAGAGGTGAATGCTACATTACCCATCGTATTAAAAGCAAATTTGGGATGTTTCAGCAGATATTTCCAGAAGAGTAATCTGAGAAGACGGGGAAGGACATAATATATCCGTTCCATTCGCCTTGTCCGTTTTTGAAGTACAATGTCATGGCCTGTAATTTCCTGGCCCCTGGCCTCTGAAATCTTTTCTGCTATTGACTCAACACTTCTCTCATCGGCCTTTTCAATAATAAGAGGGAAAGGTACTTTTTTCCCATTCAGTTTTTTTTCTACGATAATGGAAATATTGATGTCTTCAAAAACCATCAATTTCTTTTTCCCAATCAGATAGGAACTTACCACTTCGTGCCTCTTGATCGTTTTTCCAATAACATTAATCAGCCACGCCGTAAAAGAAATTTTCCCCCGATGAGCTCTGTTATAAGCTCTGATTTTCCTTCTACTTTCGGTCACATCCAATTCCAGCAATGCGGCTATATGATGTTTCTTCTTCCCCATCTCACAAACATCTATACTTGCTATCCTTGAATCAGGAAATTCTTGTATCCTATAGTTCTTCATATTTATGGAAAATTTAATTTCTTTTATCCTGTACAAAAATAACAATAAATTTACAAAACGTTCCGATTTACATTGAAGAAATAAATATCTTCATGTCATTTCGAAACGATGAAACGAGAAAAAACTTACAAAATATTAAGATATGGTTAATCGTATAGCACAGATTAAAATCGTTGGCAGAATTAATTGAAAATTGTCTTGTCCTGACAATGCGCTGATCATAAATTTTGTACCTTTGTACGGTATTTTTCTGAATCAATGACGTGAAGAGGAAGAGACGATGGTCAGATCTTTAAGACGGAATGTGGTTCATTATTAAATAAAGATGAGAGTCCTGGTAATTAATGGAAGTCCCCGGAAAAAGGGTAACATAGCGACAATGCTCCACTCTGTGGCAGATTCTATAGGATCTGCTGATGTTCATTGGATAGATGTGAACGATTTGAATATCCGTCCATGCACGGGTTGCATGAGATGCAGGACCTCCGGAACTTGTATCCTGCCCGAGGATGATGGTCATCGTATGGCCGAAGAAATAAAGCGATGTGACGTTCTCCTCCTCGGCACTCCCGTCTATTGGGGGAATATGAGTGGCCAGATGAAAGTCATGTTCGACCGTATCGTACCTTCTATGATGGGAGAATCAAAAAGGGGCATTCCTATCCCCTTGCATAAGGGGAAAAAGGCTGTTATCGTGACAGCTTGTACTACAATATGGCCGTTCAGCTGGATTTTCCGTGAGACCTCAAATACCAATCATGCCATGAAAGAAATTCTCCATTATTCTGGGTTTAAAGTCATTGGCAAATTGATTTATCCTGGTACAAAGGGTAAGAAAACTATTCCACAAAGGATATTAAACAAGGGGAAAAGACTCGGAGCCAGGATAAAGTAATTTCGATAATCCTCTTTTAAACAGGACTTTGACTGATCATTTTTTAATATACTAGAATTTTAAATAAGTTGGAATGACAGAAGAAGAAAAGATTTTTGCAGGTCGCCTATTCGATGCCCGCACCAAAGAGCTCCGTGACATCAAGCACAAAGTTCACGAACTTTGTCGTAAATACAATCAAATGGATGAATACGATGAAGGCCGCTCATCTCTTATAAAAGAGTTTATCGGAGCTATCGGGAAAAAGTTTTACTTTCAAGGACCGATACAGTTTAATTATGGTATCCATACCTTTATCGGTGAGAATTTCTTTGCCAATTTCAATCTTATGGTGATGGATGATGGCCGCATTTACATCGGTGATGATGTCATGTTCGGTCCGAATGTCTCTCTGATGGCAACGAATCATCCTCTTATGGCCCAGGAACGAGTCGCAATGAAATACCCGGACGGGCACGTTTCCGTCTCAGAATATGCGGATGAGATCCATATAGGAAATGACGTATGGATTGCGGCGAATGTAGTAATCTTAGGGGGAGTGCATATCGGCGACGGTGCTGTCATAGGTGCAGGAAGTGTAGTTACCAGAGATATACCTGCCGGTTATGTAGCTTTCGGGGCACCATGCAAGGCGATAAGAAAAATAACCGAAAAGGACTCCAAAAAAGATTTATTGTAAAAAAGAGAGTATCATCCGGGGGG
>DHOX01000060.1:44901-59155 GCA_002409785.1 Prevotella sp. UBA5379
TAGCCTCTTGCCATTCAATCGTCCTTACATTGCTCTTTGATCTGACTGATGATTTCTTCTGCCCTTCTTTGTTTTTTGCGATATTGCCACGTACCGATAATTCCGCCGATGACCGCACCGATGGCCCCGCCAACAAGAATGCTGGCAGAATTGCCGTTCCGGCCGTGTAATATTTCGAGAACCATCCAGGTGAGCCATATCACCAGAAAAGGCATACCTATTTTCAGCCAGTTTGCTTCCATCTTCTTCATCCTCGTTATTTTATAACTTACTTCCAACAAGTTCCCTTCCAACAGTTCTTTGGCTCTTATGTCCTTGTGAGAGATGTAGGTATAGATCAAGGCAACTATAAAGAACATATCTGTCACTCCGCAAAACCACCACGAGAAATCCAGCATGTCAACAGACAGCCAGGTCCAGTAAGGTATGGCCAGAAATATCAAGATATAGCCCACCATCGTATCACGATTGATTTTAGACACTTTATCACTCATGATCTTTCTCATCAACTTGTCATTCACGATGCTCTCATTTCTGAGTTTTTTCTTGAGTAATGCAAGTTGTTCCTTCATCTGTCCTAATTCGGTATCTTCATTTGTTTCCATTTTCATCCTTCATTAAAGGTTCTACATATTTTTCAACTTTTCCTTGATCCTGAACAAGCGTGAAGCCACATTGTGCGTTGAGATCCCGACGATAGCACCGATCTCGTCATAACTGATATTCTCAAGCCAGAGCAGCACGATGGCTCTGTCAAAAAGCTCAAGTCTGTTGATGCGGTCATGCAAGAGTTTCACCTGCCTGGTCTCCTCATCCTTATCTTCAAAAAGATTAACATCCAGACTCAACGGGATCGTCTTCAGCCTCTTCTTTCTGTTTAAGGATATACACGTATTCAAAGCAATTCGGTAAATCCACGTCCGGATATTACTATGACCCATAAAAGAGTCAAAACCCTTCCACAAATTCACTAATACCTCTTGAAACAAGTCGTTCACATCATCGGAATCTTTCGCGAACATATAGCACACCGTATAGATCGTGCTCTTGTTCTCTTTTACGATTTGCGCAAATTCTTTTTGTAATGTCTCCATCTTATTCTTGATCAATACTGCCCTTTAGACGCAAGATGATCAAATAAATTACATCACCCAGCAGCAAATTTCTACAAAAATAATCGTTTACGATCAATTCTTCATAGAAAAATGGACTCCATTGTCATTTAGGACAGGTAAGAAAAAACTGAATTCCTATATTTTTGTACCTTTGTAAACGGTAATCTGAAGAACGACGAAATCTATCATAAAGGAAAAAAAAGGCATGAAAAGAACTATAGAAAACAGGCAGGATGTTGAAATGATCCGATTCGAACTGGAGCAGTTTGTTGATCCTGAAAAGCAAGAAACACTTCCCCGGTTCTTCAAAACCGGAAGAGGCGAATACGGCGAAGGTGATCATTTTTTAGGCATTACGGTGCCTCATATACGCAAGGTGGCAAGGCAACATCTGGGTCTCAGTCTTGATGGACTCTCCCAGTTGCTGATGTCTCCATGGCATGAACAGCGCATGTGCGCATTGCTCATCATGGTCGAACATGCAAAATGCACCACCAAACCTCTCTGGCTGAAAGCACATTCGGAAAAAGAAGCAGAAACTCTGCGCCGTAATTTCTATCGTTTCTATCTCCGCCATACCCATCAGATCAACAACTGGGATCTCGTAGACCTTACAGCACCGGTCATTGTCGGTGAATATCTGATGGATAAGGACCGTGGCATACTCTACCAACTGGCAGACAGTTCTTTTCTATGGGACCAGCGCATCTCAATCGTCTCCACCTCTGCTTTCATCAAACGCAATGATTTTGCAGATATTTATGCGCTTAGTGAAAAATTGCTGCACCACCCCCATGACCTGATGCAAAAGGCGATCGGCTGGATGCTGCGAGAAGCCGGCAAAAGGGACAAAGACAGGCTAACGACTTTTCTTGATCTTCATGCTTGCGAAATGCCTCGTACGATGCTCCGGTATGCAATAGAGAAATTTCCGGAAGATGAACGGCTATATTACTTGAAAACGTCAAGATAGCAGAACGTATCCCCATACGACCTCCCGGTAAAGTCGAACGGACGGCAAATTCAGCTACCCTGGCAAAAAGGCTGAAGGGATGATATCATATTCCTGATAAACCGGCAGGGTCCATAGAGATAAACCGGATGCACCATACAGGCAGTCCGGATGTACCATACAGACCACCTGGATGCACCATAGAGATAAGCCGGATGCACCATGCAGGCAGTCTGATTCCTCCCTGAAACATAAAAAGGGGGGGTACCCCTGAATGAGATACCCCCCTCCAACTATCAAAATGTAAGATTTACCAGAGTTGCAAACGCTGATTTTCAGGCAAGAACATCTTATCTCCCGGTTTTACATTCCATGCCTTATAGAAAGCGTCAATATGTGGAAGAGCCCCGTCTACGCGCCATCTTCCCAAGGAATGCGGGTCCTGCTTGACACGATTACGAATCTCTTTGTTCGTAATGTTATCAGCCCATACACCTGCGAATGCGAGGAAGAAACGCTGGTCAGGGGTAAAACCATCAATCGTCTTCAGAGGATGCTTTGCCGTAGCCTGCTTATAAGCATTAAAAGAAACCTGAAGGCCTCCATGGTCAGCAAGGTTCTCCCCCAGTGTCAGTTCGCCATTTTCATACAGTCCGGGCAGCACTTCAATATGGTCAAAATACTTTGCATAGAGTTGAGCCCGTTTCTTGAAGTTGCTCGCATCACTGGCCGTCCACCAGTTTTTCATATTCCCATTAGCATCATACTGGCGTCCCTGGTCATCAAATCCATGAGTCATTTCGTGTCCGATGACGACCCCTATGCCGCCGTAGTTAAAGGCGGCATCAGCCTTAGGATCAAAATAAGGATACTGTAAAATGCCGGCCGGGAAGCAGATCTCGTTAGTTGTCGGATTATAATAAGCATTTACCGTCTGAGGCGTCATCAGCCATTCATCCCGGTCCACCGGTTTACCGGCTTTCTCCTCAATATCCTGATTGTGGTGAAAAAGACGGCATGCCACCACATTATCGTAATAAGAGCGTGAAGGATCAATATTCAGTTTAGAATAGTCCTTCCATTTATTAGGATAGCCGATCTTGATCAGAAATTTATCGAGTTTCTGATGAGCAGCAGCCTTAGTCGTATCACTCATCCATGTCTGTGCATCAATCCGCTGTCCGAGACTCACCTGGAGATTATGCACTAACTCTTCCATATATTTCTTAGACGATTCCGGGAAATAACGCTTGACATAAATTCTGCCCAGCACTTCCCCCATCTGGTCCTGGACCTGATTGGTAGCCCGCTTCCACAATGGATCATCCACCTTACGGCCTCTCATTGTCTTGCCAAAGAAATCAAACTGAGCCTCCCGTATAGTATCGGTGAGATAGTCAGCGGAATTTTCAATGACACTCCATTCCATCAAAGCCTTGATGTCTTCAGGTGTCTGCAATGTAATCAGTTTGTCCAGTCCCGACATAAACTCCGGTTGACCCACGACGACCATCTGGATATACTCCGGCCGGATACCTTCAGCCCCCGTAATTTCCTTTAAAGGAATATCAGGATAGTCCGCATCAAACTGTTTCAGGGTCATCTTATGATAGTTGGATTCGGGATCACGCAGGTCAGTCATGCTCCTGGAGATCAAGGCCACGAGCGTCTCCTGGCGGAACACCGCATCCCGGCGCTGTGCAGCCTCTTCCGCATTGAAGCCATACAGGCGGAACATCTTATCAATAAATTGCCTGTAAGCATTACGGATTGCTACGGTAGCGGAATCATTATTGATATAATAATCCTTCTCGCCCAAGGTCAGTCCATCCTGCCCGATATTCAGGATATTCATGGCAGCATTCTTCTGGTCAGCATCAAAATCATCATCAAACTGCATACCCAGTCCCCGTGAAGCATACTTGAGTTGGAGTCTGCGCAGATCCTCAATGGTTCCGGCAGCCTCAATTTCTTTAAGGACAGGCTCAACAGGCGCCAGCCCCTCCTGATTGCGACGATTCACATCAAGAGCCAGTTTATAAAAATCCGCCAGCTTCTGTTCAATCGTACCCTTGGAGTAATGCTTCTTTTCCAGTCCGGTCAAGATCGTATTGATACGCTTGTTATTATTGTCCTGAAGCTGGTCAAAGGTGCCGAAACGGCTACGAGAAGGAGGCAACGGATTCAGTTTCTGCCATCCGCCGTCAGCAAACTCATAGAAATCATCTTGAGGACGTACCGAGCGGTCCAGGTCCTTTTCATTCAGTCCCGACCGATTCTGTGCCATACCCACCACAGGGGTAACCACCATCATCATCATCGGAAGAATTTTTCTCATGTTCATATTCATTTACAATTAAAAAATTACACATTACCTTTTTCAGGAATCCCTATTCCTGTATCTCCTCCAACTTCTGGGAAAGGATCATCCACTTGTCATTTTCCTGATCCAAGGCCTCCTTGGTAGACGTATATTCCGTAACCAATTTCATATTCGAAGCATTCTCAGCTTTCATCAGCAAGGCATCAAGTTCCTTGATCCGCTTTTCCATGGAGGTGATCTTCTCCTCACTATCCTTTACCGCACGCTCAGCCTTACGCACTTTTTTCTGTTGTTCTTTATGCTCCGCATAACTCTGCTTATTGGAATTCTGGCCCCCGTCCTGTTCAGGATCCTTTGCCAAAGGCTGTTGTACAGTTTCATCCCGGTCAGCAGGAGCATTCAAGACCTCATCAATGGCATGCTGAGCATATTCGCCATCAGCCCCACACTCAGCATTTTTCACCCGTAACCAGTCATAGATTCCTCCAAGGTGCTCTTTCACCTCACCGCCCCCGAATTCATAAACTTTCGATACCAGTCCGTCCAGGAATTCCCTGTCATGGCTGACAATCACGGCCGTACCGTCAAAAGCCTTGATAGCTTCCTTCAGCACATCCTTGGAGGGCATATCCAGATGGTTGGTCGGTTCATCAAGGATCAGGAGATTCACCGGCTCGAGGAGGAGTTTGATCATCGCCAGTCGGCTCCGTTCTCCCCCGCTGAGCACCTTAACTTTTTTCTCACTGATCTCACCGCCAAACATAAAAGCGCCGAGGAGATTATTGATTTTCAGTCTCATCTCACCCGTAGCTACCTGATCGATCGTATCATAGATAGACAGATTCTCATCCAGCAACTGTGCCTGGTTCTGCGCAAAATACCCGATATGTACATTATGTCCGATCTTCAGTTTCCCCTTGAAAGGGATCTCCCCCAGGATACATTTCACAAGAGTGGACTTCCCCTCCCCGTTCTTTCCTACAAAAGCCACCTTCTCACCCCGTTTTACAGTAAACGTGACATGATCAAAGATCAGATGGTCTCCATACGACTTGCTGACATTCTCACAAATGATGGGATGATCCCCACTTCTTAGACATGGGGGAAATTTCAGATGCATGACAGAATTATCCACATCATCCACTTCTATGGGTTTGATCTTAGCCAACTGTTTGATGCGGCTCTGAACCTGAACGGCCTTGGAAGGCTTGTAGCGGAAACGTTCAATGAACGCCTTTGTGTCCGCTATCTCCTTCTGCTGGTTCTCATAAGCGCGGAGCTGCTGCTCATGGCGCTCTTTATGCAAGACGACATATTCATTGTATTTTACCTTATAATCTTCCACATGGCCGCAAGTAATCTCCAGGGTCCTGTTCGTGACATTATTGATAAAAGCACGATCATGGCTGACAAGGAGCACTGCGCTGGAAGACTGTTGCAAAAATTTTTCCAGCCATGTGATACTTTCTATATCCAAATGGTTGGTCGGCTCATCAAGGAGCAGGACATCAGGTTTCCGAAGCAGGATCTTCGCCAGCTCGATGCGCATGCGCCACCCACCGGAGAGTTCTCTGGTGGGACGCTCAAAATCAGAGCGCTCGAATCCGAGACCGATAAGGACCCGCTCGATGTCAGCTTCATCATTCTCCCCGCCCATCATCAGGTAACGTTCCTGTTCCTGGGTGAAATGCTCTACCAGTTCGTTATAGCTGTCACTCTCATAATCCGTGCGGTCAGCCATCTCCTTCTGCATACTTTTCAGGTAGGTCTCAATCCTCGTATGGTCAGCAAACGCCTTCCGCGCCTCCTCCTTTACGGAAGTATCATCCTGAAGTTTCATCACCTGAGGCAGGTAGCCAATGGTGCAATCCTTCGGAATGGATATGGTTCCGGCAGTAGGTTTCTGCAAACCGTCAATGATCTTGAGCATGGTAGATTTCCCCGCACCGTTCTTGCCTACCAAGGCAATGCGGTCATGCTCATTGATAACAAAACTAACATCCGAAAACAAAGGCTTGACACCGAACTCAACCTTTAAACCTTCTATTGAAATCATGATTCAGTCATTCTATATAGTATATGGAATGCAAAAATACAAAAACAAAACAGAAACACAAAATAAATGATTCTTTTTCAAGACATACTACCTCCACGGAGGCCAGCCACAAGGAAGCAACTTCTCCGGCTAAGCCGCCAGATCATGCACCAGGATCTTCACCCCAATGAGAATAAGGATGATTCCTCCTGCCAGTTCAGGTCGAAGACGGCAATTCAAACTACTCCCAAAACGGATACCCAGCAGATGACCGGTAATGCTGAAAAGAAAAGATACCGTGCCGATCATAGTCAAAGGCAAGACCATGCTTGAAAAAGAATGGTATCCCATACAGGTAAAAGAGATCCCTACCGCCATGGCGTCAATACTCGTGGCCACAGCCAGCAACAGTTGGGTTTTGAAATTCCGAGGATTAAACTTCTTCTCTTTTTCCGGCAGGAAAGAATCACGGATCATCCTCAAGCCCAAGAGCAACAGCAAGCCAAAAGCGATCCAGTGGTCATAAGCCTCAATATACTTCATGAAATAGCGTGTCCCCATCCATCCTGCAAAGGGCATGAAAGCCTGGAAAAAGCCAAAAAGAAAACTCACCTGGAGGATCACCTTCCATACCTTCCCTTTCAATATCATACCGGAAATGACCGACACGGCAAAACAATCCATAGCCAGGGCTATAGACAGGAAGAGAAGATCAAGGAAATTCTTCATAGAAATCTTTACTGCTTAAAAGGTCGAAAAAAAAATTGCACCTCAATAAAGGTGCAATTCTATAGATAGAATCTGAACGGACAGATTACTTGATCTTCTCTACGATAGCTTTGAAAGCCTCCGGCTGGTTCATTGCTAAATCAGCGAGAACCTTCCTGTTGATCTCGATGCCTGCCTTATGCAGAGCACCCATCAGCTGGCTATAACTCATATCCTCTTGACGGGCAGCCGCATTAATACGTTGGATCCACAGTGCGCGGAAGTTGCGCTTCTTAGTCTTCCTGTCACGGTAAGCATAGGTAAGACCCTTTTCCCAAGAGTTCTTAGCTATCGTCCAAACATTCTTTCTAGCTCCGTACTGACCTCTGGTAAGCTTCAGGATTTTTGTTCTCTTTGCCTTTGAAGCTACATGATTTACTGATCTTGGCATAATTTTCTTTCTTTAAAAGTTAGACTAATAATTTGATTAACGCAGGCAAAGCAAATCACGAACTTGTTTGCGATTAGCCGGGTCCACCAAGACCTGACTGTCCAGATTTCTCTTCTGCTTCTTAGTCTTCTTTGTAAGAATGTGACTGTGATAAGCGTGGTGGCGCTTGATCTTTCCTGTAGCGGTGAAAGTAAATCTCTTCTTTGCACCGGAATTTGTCTTTGCTTTTGGCATTTTTGTTTATTATTTAATCATCTGAAAATCTATCGGGGCGGTAACGTATATACCAAGACGTCACACACACCCGAAATTATTATTTATCTTCTTTTAGTTTCTTCAAGGTTTCTTCTCCACCCTTGCTGTTTGCAAAGAGTCCCTTCTCGCTTGTTTCCGGAGACACATTCTTCTGAACGGCCGCCTTTGCAGACTTCTCAGCCGCCTCGGCGCTCTCCCGGTCTCGTTTCTGCTGGCTTTTTTTCACGACACCCACCTTTTTAGGAGCCAGATACAAGAACATCTTCTTCCCTTCCAGTTTAGGCATCTGCTGCACCTTTCCATATTCTTCGAGATCATTGGCAAAGCGAAGCAGGAGGACTTCCCCCTGTTCCTTGAACAGGATGCTGCGCCCTCTGAAAAACACATAGGCACGAACCCGGTTGCCTTCTTCCAGGAACTCCTCGGCATGCTTCAGTTTAAACTGATAATCATGCTCATCCGTCTGCGGTCCGAAACGGATTTCCTTGATTTCTACCTTTACCTGCTTCGTTTTCATCTCTTTCTGCCGCTTTTTCTGCTGGTAAAGGAACTTTTGATAGTCGATGAGCCGACACACTGGTGGTTGAGCATTTGGAGATATTTCCACAAGGTCTATTCCTTGTTCACGAGCCATATTGACTGCTTGGCGTGTAGGCAGAACTTGGGAGCCGCCTTCGCCTACCAGGCGGATTTCGCGTACGCGTATTTGTTCGTTAATGCGATAGCGAAATTTGATTGTGTCATTCTTCATTCAACTATTTTAAGTTTTCTTTTATCGAATCGTCTGCAAAGTTATAAAAAAGTAAGGAGCTTACAAAATTTTTTGTTTGTTTTTTGTCAGATAAGGTCTCTTCTAAGGGCAACATTCCGCTTTTACACTACTTTTAAAAACCAACAGGGCCGGAAAAACCGATCAAAGGATAAGTTTTCCCCCCTTAGGCCTGCTATACGGACCACATCAGTCTCTTGTTTCCCATTTTATCCTTTCAGGACATAAACATTCAAAAAGCCTCCCTTTCGATCCGGAAAGAGAGGCTCTCATCTATTTCTGCAAACGGCAAGGAACACCGTTCAGACAAATCAGTTTTTAGGTTCACATTTGATGGCAGGTTCAAGTTCCTTGTCACATTCATCATTGACAAACTTGGCAAACTCTTCCTTTGTCATCATAGACTGCTCCCCGCCCCCCTGTTTACGGACAGACAGTTTGCCGCCATTAGCTTCCTTTTCACCGATAATGACCATGAGCGGGATCCGTTTGATCTCATTATCACGAATTTTACGTCCTATTTTCTCATTCCGGTCATCAATGACGGAACGTACGCCGACAGAATCGAAATATTTGCGGAGCTGTCCGGCGAAATCATTGTATTTCTCAGAAATAGGCAGGATAGACACCTGGTCAGGAGTCAGCCACAATGGGAAATGTCCAGCCGTATGCTCAATGAGCACGCCGACAAAACGCTCGATAGAGCCGAAAGGAGCACGATGAAGCATCACCGGGCATTTCTTCTGGTTATCCTCATCCGTATACTCGAGTTTGAATCGTGCCGGCAGGTTATAGTCTACCTGGATAGTCCCCAACTGCCAGCGGCGGCCCAGGGCATCTTTCACCATAAAATCAAGTTTGGGGCCATAAAAGGCAGCCTCGCCATAAGCGACATGCGCTTTGAGTCCCTTCTCCTTCACGGCCTCAACGATAGCCTTTTCACTCTCCTCCCATACCTCGTCAGAACCGATGTATTTAGTATGATCCTGCGGATCACGCAGAGAGATCTGAGCTTCATAGTCATTCAGTCCGAAGATTTTGAATACTGTCAGGATAATATCCATCACACGAAGGAACTCATCCTTTACCTGACTTGGTTTCAAGAAAATGTGCGCGTCATCCTGAGTAAAGCACCGCACACGCGTCAGTCCATGGAGCTCACCACTTTTCTCGTAACGATAGACAGTACCAAACTCCGCAATGCGCAGGGGAAGGTCCTTGTAAGAACGAGGCTTCCAGGCGAACACCTCACAGTGATGAGGGCAATTCATCGGTTTGAGCATATATTCCTCCCCCTCTTCAGGAGTATGGATAGGCTGGAAACTATCCTTGCCATAATGAGCATAATGGCCAGAAGTGACATATAAGTTCTT
Organism: Prevotella sp. UBA5379; assembly: GCA_002409785.1. GTDB lineage: Bacteria > Bacteroidota > Bacteroidia > Bacteroidales > Bacteroidaceae > Prevotella. The sequence goes on from DHOX01000060.1 coordinate 54,883, forward strand.
CGAGCCGATATTCGGAGTGATCACCTCCTGATAGCCGAATTTCTTCTGTATCTTACGGAGCATATCCTGGAGCCGGAGACGCAGTTCCGTTCCCTTGGGCAGCCACATCGGCAGTCCTTTGCCCACACGGTCAGAGAAGAAAAAGAGTTCCATTTCCTTACCGATCTTACGGTGGTCGCGCTTCTTGGCTTCCTCCAGCATGACCAGGTACTCCTCCAGCATCTTCTTCTTCGGGAAAGTGATACCATAAATACGGGTCATCTGTTCACGCTTGGCATCACCACGCCAGAAGGCACCGGCGACACTCGTGATCTTGACAGCCTTGATCATCCCCGTAGAAACCAGATGCGGACCCTTGCACAGATCCGTAAAATTTCCCTGGGTATAAAGAGAGATGGTACCATCTTTCAAGTCCTGATCGATATGCTCCACCTTATATTTCTGTCCATGGTCCTTAAAGAATTTCAAGGCATCAGCCTTAGAAATATCCTTGCGCACAAGAGGTTCATCCTTCTTGGCCAGCTCCTTCATCCTCGCTTCGATTTTCGGGAAATCATTCTCGGAAATTGAGGTTCCCTTAGGAGGCATCACATCATAGAAGAAGCCATTTTCAACAGCAGGTCCAAAGCCGAATTGTATACCCGGATAAAGATCCTGCAAAGCTTCAGCCAGCAGATGTGCAGAGGTGTGCCAGAATGTGCGTTTTCCTTCATCATCGTCAAACTTATAGAGGACGACGTCAGCATCAGACTCAATAGGACGGTTTAGTTCTACCGTTTCACCATTTACACCGCAACAAACAACGCTGCGAGCGAGAGCCGGTGAGATGCTCTCGGCGATTTGATAACCGGTAACCCCCTGTTCAAATTCATGTACAGAGCCATCCGGCAAAGTAATTTTTACCATAACAAATAGTATTTTTTATTTAACTCGCTGCAAAAGTAACATTTCTTTTTGAGAAACCCTATATCTCAAGCGCTATTTTTTCGTTTCAAAGCTCTTGATTACAGAATAAGCATCATAAAGTCCCAGTTCTCCTGCCTTGCTAAGGTCATTGATCCCAGCCGCCTTATTGTCACTGAAGACACGAGCCAGTCCCCTGTTATACCACGCTTCCGCCAGACGGGGGTCTAGTTGGATAGCCCGTGTGTAATCATCAATAGCCTGACTGTACTCCTTATGGTCAGCATGGAAATTTCCACGGTCATAATACAGATACGCATTCTTCGGACTCAACCTGATAGCATCGTCAAAATCAGAACGGATCTGGGTCAGCGAAAGAGTCACAACACTTCCCTGACTTTGGTTGACCGCATCCAGACGGGACTGACACACGGCACGCTGCCAATATGCCAGCACATTATGCTCATCAATCTGAATATAAGCAGTGAGGTCATTGTCCGCCTCGTCAAAGTCCTGGAGGACAGAATAAGCCACAGCACGTTCCAGCAGCAGGTCCTTCATTTTCCTCACATCCTTAGTCTGTGAGATCTGTTTCGAAAGACGGTCTACGTAATTGAAGAAGGATAAGGACTCCTCATCCGTCAACTGTCCCTTGCTGCAATTCAGATAGACAGGATACTTAGGATCGACCTGGTGGTTGAACTTCTCTATATTCTCGTCAAAGGCCTGATAAGTACTGATCCCATTACTATACTCCATGAGGGACATGGCATACATCGGCCGGAAACTTATATCAACGCTACGGTCCTGGATCTTCCCGCGGTAAACACTCTTATACTTATAATCATCCGTATGCACCGTTACCTGTTCATCAGGCACGACGATCCGGTTAAACTTATTCATGTCAAATTCAGAACGCTTGCGGACCAGTCTGCGCGTCTTCGGGCTCCATCGGGGCTGAACCCCGATAGTCTTGTTCATCTGCGCCTTAAAGATCCTGAACTCATCCAGTTCAGCTTTCCCCGCCATGCCCAGTTTGCGGTAGCAGCGGGCGCGATAGGCAAGCCCCGTCCAGAAGTTCGGGAACTGACCGATGACCGCGGTATAGTCTCTGATGGCTTCCCGGACATGTCCCGTCTTCTCAAGCAATATCCCCCGGTTGAAAATAGCGAGCGGGTTCTTCGGCTCCATCTTGACGACGAAGTCAAAATCAGCAATGGCACGGTTATCATCCCCCAGGTTTACCCGTAAGAGTCCCCGGTTGTAATGGGCCAGGAAGTTGCTTGGATCATATTCGATAGCCAGGTCATAATCACTCAATGCCCCCCGGAGATTATTGTAATTCAATCGAGCCAGGGCACGATTCAAATAATCGTCCACCGCCTTCGGTTCAAAATAAATAGCTTTACTAAGAAACTTGTCTGCATCTTTCCACTGATGCCGGTTCAGGCTGATCAGCCCTCTTGTCCTCCAGGCACCAACGTTATAAGGATCATAGACCAGGCTCTTGTCCAGCATCCGGGCAGCAGTTGTCGTATCCTTCTGGATCAGGCTGACCTCAGCCTTTAAAGAATAAGCATTAGCAAAATGATTCCATTTGGTAATGATTGTATCCAACTCCTGCTGCGCACCAGGATAGTCCTTTTCCTGGAAATGGCAAAGGGCCCTGTTAAACCAGTAGTTCTGGTTTCTCGGATCAATCAGGATAGCCTGGTCATAATCACTGATAGCCTCCTTGAACTTACTCTGCCTGATGCGGCAGATGGCCCTGAGATCATACATCTCATTATAATAAGGGTTCAGGTTAATGGCCTGCCCCACATCTTTCTCGGCCCCCACGAAATCATCCAGATTGTACTTTGCCACAGCACGAAGATACCAAGGCTCATAAAGATAAGGCTTGGAATTAATGGCCAGGTTAAAGTACTGAATAGAAAGCACATAGTCTTCATAATACAAAGCACTCCGGCCGGCTGACAAAAGGCGGTCTACCCTGAACTGTGCATGTACTGACAACACACACCAAAACATGAGCAAGAAAACACAGACTTTCTTCACAGGTAACAAAATTTAGGATAAATAATCGAACTCTTATATCTATTACAAAACAGATCTGTCTCTACTTTCATCTGAACCATCCGCTGCCGCCCATAAACGCAAGATCACTCCTCTCTCCGGAAGAGACCGGAATATTCCAACCAATGATTTCAATTTTTCATTTCCACGGGACAACCTTCCAACTTGCCATCTACATTCTTCTTGTCCCAACGTACGCCCTCATCATCGTTCAGGAAAATCCAGTCTATCAGCAAACAGGATAGATCAAGTCCTTATACTTCCCCCCTTAAAGAAACGACATACCTTCATTTACGGAACACCCGCGTACGGTAAGAGCAGCGGAATTTCCCTTTCAGGATATTCTTCAGTCTGCCCCCGATCAAATTCTTACGAAGCGGATTGATCTTATCCACGAACAACACCCCCTCCAGATGATCAAACTCATGCTGCATGACACACGCGAGATAACCGCTTACCCATTCATCATGCGGATGAAAGTCTTCGTCCAGGTAACTCACATGAACTTTCTTAGGACGGCTAACCGACTCATTCACCCCCGGTATAGACAAGCAGCCCTCCTCCATGGAAGCCTTTCCAGCCTTATCATCAGAGCCTAAAATATGGCCATTAATATAAGCTTTCCGAAAATCTTTATATTCCGGCAATTCGTCACTCAGCACATTCAAATCAATGACAACCACCCGGATACTCTTTCCGATCTGAGGAGCAGCTAATCCCACTCCATTACTGGCTGTCAGCGTTTCAAACATATCCGGAATCAGTTCTTTCAAGCCCTCATAGTCCGGAGTAATATCTTTGGCCACTTTTCTCAATACAGGCTGGCCATACACATAAATGGGTAAAATCATTATTTAATTGAAGATCTATTTTCTTGATAATCTTTTGGACTGCATCCAGCATTCCAGGATAATAGTGGCAGAAACCTTGTCTACCAGACCCTTGTCTTCCTGACGTTTTTTCTTTTTCACGCCTCCGCTCAGGATAGCACGGTGCGCGATGACCGAAGTATACATCTCGCTGTAATATTCTATCGGTATGTCAGGACGTGCCTTTTTCCAACGGTTCACAAAGGCCTGCACACGCGGCAGATTCTCACTGGGCTGTCCATTCGGCTGCATCGGTTTTCCGATGATAATACGTTCGACCCCTTCCCTGTCCACATAATCAGCCAGAAAGTCAAACAGCGACGGTGTAGCAATCGTAGTCAGTCCGTTTGCAATTATCTGCAAAGGATCCGTTACAGCCACTCCCGTCCTCTTTTTACCGTAGTCAATGGACAAAACCCTCATCT
>DHOX01000060.1:59406-61021 GCA_002409785.1 Prevotella sp. UBA5379
CATTCCATATCCCTTGTGATCTGTTCCTTATTATTCTTTAAACAGCAACCATGCGTCAGGATAATTCCCAGCACGAAACTGGTTCCGGCTTTGCACGGCAGAGAGTTTATTATCGAAAGTTGAAGCAATCACCCGGTACATGTTCCGTCCAGCGCTATAAGCGATCTGAGCCTGGTAACCGGCATTCTTCAATGTATTCTGGAGTCCCTCAGCGTTAGCCTTCAAGGAGAAAGAACCTACAACGACGCTGAAATTCTTCAGGCCCTCACCACTGACCACCGTGACATTCTCTTTCCGGACAGCTGCATTATCAGCATTATCCATGACTGTTGTCTGATCAGCTGACTTGGTCTGCAGCGGAGTGACCACAGGAGTACTGTCCGACTGGATAGGCTGGTTGGCCGGCTGTTCAGCTTCCTGGGCTTTTGCTTTCTCATAAGCTTTCTTATAAGCGCTTTCACTGGATTTACAACTTGTCAGCGCCATAGCTGCGCAAAGCCCGGCACACAATAGCATATACTTCTTCATGATCTTTACAAAAATAAAGTTATTAATTCACAGTGCGAAATTACAAAATTCTGCCCACATATTTTGTAAATTTCCGAATAAAGTTTGTTAAATCAAGTTTTTACAACATAATTAACGAAAAATTAAGATTCGAACATTTGGAGATTACGCCCTTTTTCCCTATCTTTGCCATAGATAAATTATTATCGTTGAACATTAAAGATTACAAAAATGAAAGCATTAGGTTACATTGGAGCATTTCTCGGCGGAACGATCGCCGGTGCAGCTTTAGGTCTCGTATTTGCTCCTGAGACGGGTAAAGACACACGTACCAAGATTTCTGATGCAGTAGATGGTTTCTGCGAGAAGCATAACATCAAACTCAGCAAGAAGGATAAAGATGATCTAGTAGACGACATTCAGGATGCCACGCCAGAAGAGGTATAACAACAGGCCGTATGATGTTCAGTAACGACAAAAACATCGAAACGATCGGACAACTTGTTGAGGTCTTAAAACATGACATCGGACTTCGTGCAGAATACACGAAGCTCGATGTTGTAGATAAAGTTGTCCGGTTACTCACCGCAGCAGGGATGGTGATGCTTGTTGCAGCCTTCCTGCTCCTTATCCTGATCAGTCTGTCCCTTGCCGGAGGCTATGCGCTGGCATCATGGATTGGGAACATGCCCCTCGCCTTCTGCATCGTCGCAGGTGTTTATCTTCTCATTCTGTTATTGGTCATCCTTTTCCGTCATAAGTGGATTGAACGCCCGCTGGTTCACTTTCTGGCCGGTCTTCTTTTACAAAAATAATGTATAAAAACTTATCCTTATGACTCATACTAAAATCGCTTACAAGTCATTATCAGATCTTCGTCTGCGGAAAGAAATGTTGAAAAATGACATTCTCAAAGATGACCATGAAGCCAGGAACCTATGGAACGACTTATTCCATAAGCCTGAAGCTTTCAAGAAAGATGCGACTCCTTCCAAACGTATCCACGGGCTCATGAATATAGGGGCAGGTGCAGTAGACGGAATCGTGCTGGGCTGGAAACTTTATCGGAAATTCAAAAGAAAATAAAAGGATTTCCGATAAAGTTTTT
>DHOX01000060.1:61176-77178 GCA_002409785.1 Prevotella sp. UBA5379
ATAAAGTTTTTTTATCAGGCAAGGAAGATCTCCTTTATAAGACGATTTCGACCTTTACACCTCAAATGACAGTCCGTCATATCCCAACTGGATTCCCTGGGGCAGGCGCCGGTCAGCGACGGCATGGAGCCCGATTTTATGGGTAAGGTGAGTAAGGTAAGTACGGCGGGCGTTCATCCTGCGGGATGCAGCAATCGCATCAGCCACCAGTTGATGGCTGTGATGGGGCTTTTCCCAACGCAGCGCATTAATGACCAGAGTATCCACATTTTGCAAATAAGCATATTCGCCGTCATCCATCCTTTTCATGTCCGTAATATAGACAAAAGGACCGAACCGGAATCCGAGGATAGGCATTTTATCATGCATGATCCGGACAGGAAAGACATCAATGTCTCCTACCCTGAACCTTTCATGAGGTGAAATCGTGTGCATCCTCAAGACCGGAGCACCAGGATACAGTTCCGACGGGGCAGGAGGAAAACAGTAGGGCATGGTCTGATGCAGATGTTCATCGACAAATTTCTCACAATAGACATCCAGTCCGTTAAAGTGATGGCTGAAAGGGCGCAGGTCATCCAGTCCCCCTATATGGTCATAATGGATATGCGTAATCAGTAAGGCATCAATCTTTTTAAAGGGCACCTTCAACAACTGCTCCCGTATATCCGGTCCCGCATCAATGAGTATCCTTGTAGAATCCGTTTCTACAAGAGCAGCGCTGCGCAGGCGATGATCACGAGGATCATTGCTTCGGCAGACCTCACAACTGCATCCCAAAGCCGGCACTCCGCCCGAAGTGCCCGTACCCAGAAGAGTGACTCTCATTTGATGTTCACCTCCGGAAGGATCTGGATGCCAAACCTTTCTTTCACATCATGCTGAATAGTCCTGCAAAGGGTCAGTATCTCCTGTCCCGAGGCTCCCCCACGGTTGACCAGGACCAGCGCCTGTCTGTCATGGACGCCTGCACGGCCAAGGCTGCGGCCCTTCCACCCGCACTGATCAATCATCCATCCCGCCGGGACCTTAACAGTCAGAACACTTCCATCCGCCTGCCGTAAAGGCACAGGAAGGCGGAAGAAGGGCATTTCCGGATACAAGAGTTGGAGACTTCTGAATTTCCTTTCCGTGACCATCGGGTTCATAAAGAAACTCCCCGCATTTCCTTCCACCTTCGGATCCGGGAGTTTTGCCCTACGGATAGCTATGACGACCTGTCTCATCTGGCTTGCAGTCGGATCTATAATCCCCTTAGCATCCAGTTCCCGGCGTATGCTTCCATAGTCCAGTTTGGGGGCAAAGGTCTTTGTCAGCCGGTAGGTCACAGCAGTAACCAGATATTTATCACGCCACTCCTGCTTGAACCTGCTCTGCCGGTAGCCATACTGACAATCAGCATTCGAGAATTGCACCGGCAGAGCCGTAGCGATCTCTACAGCCTCCACCTCTTTTATGATCTCACTTGCCTCAGCGCCATAAGCGCCGATGTTCTGAATGGCAGAAGCTCCCACTTCTCCCGGGATGAGTGAGAGATTCTCCATGCCATGGAATCCGAGTTTTACGGCATAGTCGACCACCTCATCAAAGGTTGATCCTGCCCAGCACCGAAGGTAAACGCCATCCTGGTCATCAGGGCAGGAAAAGACGGTAACCTCAAAGCGATTCTCCGGAGTAATTACCGTCCCCGGATAATCACCTGTAAGCAGGAGATTGCTTCCGCCTCCCAGCAGCAGGTAAGGACGATCCCCCTCACGGAGTCCCCGGACCACCTGCTGAGCCTCTTCCGAGGAAGAAAACTCCAGCAGCCGGCGACAACGTACATCAATACCAAAAGTATTATGAGCCAGAAGGCTCGCATTCTTTATATCTTTCATATTTTCTCTCTGAATGATCTGTAAGGAATAACGGCATCCGTCAGATGTTCATCTTCACCAGCATCCACCGCCCTCTGATCCTACGGAAAGTAAATTCCTGTTCCAGGCCATTGGCTATCCCACGGATGACAAAGATTTTCCGGCTGCTTTCCGTATATTTCTGACCATAAATAATATTATAAATCATGCCCTGGGGGAATTTCGGCGCGAAGGCCGGCCACTGTTCAGGGATGATTTCTCCGGTCATGGTCGAGAAATCATTATCCGGATCCGGTCCGACGAAACGGACAGGATTATGAATATGCTGATTCTGAAAAGCACTGTCAGCGGCGAACACCTGATAAAATTTCAAGAATGAAGCATTGGTATTCTTATACAAATGTGCAAAATTAATAGAAGTCAGCATCCACTTTCCCCTGATCCGGTTGAAAAGATACTGCTTAACCATACGTTTCCGGAAATAAATTTTCTCGATGATGACATGACGAATGGTCGTATCCTTAGGCAGATCCATCTGCTTCGGATTATCGAAAATCAACGTATAATAATCCTGCCGCAAGAAGAAATGATCCAGTTTCCAGTGCACCGGTTCTATTTTTCCGGCTATTTTACCATTACGGTAAACCTTGAGAGGAAAGACTATCCGCTTAAGCTGGGTCTTCCTGGTAGCTGCGAAATTAAAGATAAAATCATCAAACAATTCATCAGCAGCTTTCGGCATAGGCGTCGAAGCAATCAACTGCTCCGAAGAATCCTCTCCCGTAGTGTCCTTAGCAAGAGTGTCTATATTCGTAGAATCCACTGTCTTGGGCCTTTTGGAAGAACAGGCAGATACAGAAAAGCCTAATACGCCCATCACCAGAACAATGATAAAAAAATATACAAGCTTTCTCATAATTATAACATACAACGATGAATACCGCAAAATTACATATTTTCCGCTTAATAGAGTACAATATCAGAGAAATTCTTTTTCAGCCTTCTCCTATTTCCGATTTATTTCTTATCTTTGCAATTAAATTATAAATTTTATACTGCATCATGATACTGGATAAGATAGAAACACTTCTGAAGGAAGTTAATAATCTTTCGGCAAAGAACGTGGAAGACGTTGAGCAGCTCAGGCGGAAGTATCTGAGCAAGAAAGGTGAAATCAATTCACTGATGAGTGACTTCCGCAATGTAGCCACGGACCAGAAAAGATCTGTCGGCATCAAGATCAACGAATTGAAAAAAGCCGCCACGGAGAAGATCAACAGCCTCCGGGCCCAGATGGAAGAGGCCAATGCCACGAGTGATGATATAGACCTGACGCGCAGTGCTTATCCGATCAGCATGGGCACACGCCATCCACTGACAGTCGTGAAGAATGAAATTATAGATATATTCGGGAGGATGGGATTCGTGCTGGCCGACGGACCGGAAATAGATGATGACCTTCATGTCTTTACGAAACTGAATTTTGCGGCAGACCACCCTGCCCGTGACATGCAGGATACTTTCTTTATCGAACAGAGTGATCCGAAAGACGTTACGAAGAATGTGCTCCTCCGTTCCCATACCTCAGGAGACCAGGCACACTACATGGAAGAGCACCAGCCGCCTTTCCGTATCCTATGCCCGGGAAGAGTTTACCGCAATGAAGCCATCAGCGCCCGTGCCCACTGCTTCTTCCACCAGGTAGAAGGTCTGTATGTAGACAAAGGCGTGAGTTTTACGGATCTGAAGCAAGTCCTGCTGACCTTTGCCCGTGAGATGTTCGGACCAGACACGAAAATACGGCTGCGCCCGAGTTATTTTCCTTTTACAGAACCGAGTGCAGAGATGGATATCAGTTGTAATATCTGCGGTGGCAAAGGTTGCGCATTCTGCAAGCATACCGGCTGGGTTGAGATCCTGGGCTGCGGAATGGTGGATCCGAACGTCCTGGAAGCAGGAGGTATTGACAGTACCGTCTATACAGGCTATGCCTTCGGCATGGGAGTAGAACGGATCGCTAACCTGAAATACAGAGTCAGTGATCTGAGAATGTTCTCAGAGAATGATGTCAACTTCCTGAAAGAATTTGAAAGTGTCTATTGATCAGAAGGCAAAAGATTTATTTCTGTAAATTCATATTATCTTTCAGATACTCTTTTGCCAGTCCTCCCTCAGAAGTCTCCTTATACAACGAAGGCAGATCGTGCCCTGTCAACTTCATCACATGGACCACATGGTCAAAAGAGACACAATGCTTACCGTCAGAAAAAGAAGCATAGAGTTGAGCATCAAGAGCACGGGCGGCAGCAAAGGCATTCCTCTCGATGCAAGGGATCTGCACCAGTCCGCACACCGGGTCACAGGTCATCCCCAGATGATGTTCCAGTCCCATCTCCGCAGCATATTCGATCTGGTCAGGACTACCGCCAAAAAGCTGGCAGCCTGCCGCGGAAGCCATGGCGCAAGCCACCCCCACTTCCCCTTGACAACCGACGTCAGCACCGGAGATAGACGCATTTTTCTTAACCAGATTGCCGATGAGTCCAGCTGTTGCAAGAGCATGCAGAATTCTGATTTCAGAGAAAGCATGTGACTTGTAACAATGATAGAGCACGGCAGGTAACACGCCACAGGCGCCACACGTAGGAGCCGTAACGATCATTCCCCCGGACGCATTCTCCTCACTCACCGCCAAGGCATAAGCAAAGACCATCCCCCGGCTCTGAAGAGAAGGTTTATATCCACTGGCCTTGATGTAATAATTTGCAGCCTTCCGGGGGAGATTCAATGGCCCGGGAAGGACTCCCTCATGATTCAGCCCTCTCTCCACGGAATCCTGCATCATCAGCCACACTTTTCTCAGATAGTCCCAGATCCCGGCATCCTCACACTGTTGTACATACTCCCAGTAACTTCGTCCATTGCGATCGCACCAGTCCCTGATTTCAGTCAGGCTGTTCATAGTATAAATATCCTTCGTCCTGAACGGATCATTCACCCCTTTTCCTTCAGACAAGGCACCCCCGCCAATACTATAAACGGTCCAGTCCTCCAGCACGTTTCCTCCAGGGTCACGGGCAACAAACTCCATCCCATTGGGATGAAAAGGCAGGAATTTCTGGGGTTGCCAGTCTATATTTACCGGTGCAACAGGACTCAGCACCTCTTCGATGACTTTATCCGTCATGTGCCCTTTCCCCGTAGCAGCCAGACTACCGTAAAGAGTAACTTCAAAGCCGGCCGCATCAGGATGGCGCTTCAAAAAGATCTGTGCCGCCTTCTGAGGGCCCATCGTATGACTGGATGAGGGCCCCTTTCCTATTCTGTATAATTCCCTTAAAGATTCCATACACTATTTCTTATTCCATCAATCCACAGTAGAAGCCATTGTCCAATAGTCCCTCCGTCCCCCTTAATCACTTTGTTTAGGTGCCGTCCCCTGGTTCCTTTCCCGCAAATAACTCAAAGCCGAGCCGATGGCGGTACAGAACTCACTGTATTTAGGAATACGGAAACGGACATTATATAATTTTTCCATAGCCGGATAAACCTCCCGGCACTGAGGCAGGAGGGTAAGGTTTCCAATCATGACAAAATCGCGGATACCCGTGTTCAGACTGCTCAGGATACTGCTGCTCCCGATAGCCTGCAGCACCATATATATCAGTCCTATGGCAATGTCTTCCCGCGAAGCATTCGCCTTAGCATTACTGAACAGACTCGCCGTCGCAGACATCGGAAGTCCCTGAAGCGGCTTGGCGCAAATATCCTTAATGAAGAGATTGATATTGTAAATATTCCCCTCCGTAGCCAGAGCCACTATCTGGCGCATATCATCCGTCTTTAACATGATACGGCACAGTCCGGCGAGCGTTCCTCCACCAATGCCGATGCCGCCTATATGCCGAATCTCATCCCCCTCACACTGGACCAGACTGGTCCCCGTGCCCATGGAGACGACGATCATCCTGTTCAGGTTCGATTCATAGCGGGCCCCTAATCCGTCCGCGATAAATTCCTCCGCCTTGGAAGTAGGTCTCCCGTAAATATTTTCATTGATATAAGCAGAGCCTACCCCCGTGAGTTTGATATGCTCCACCTCATCCAGATGTATCTTGTTTTCATGAAGGTATTTCCCGAAAGCCCCATACAGGGAAGTGATCGGATCAGCAGCAGTGATACGCATCGGAGAGATCACGGTTCCCTCCTGGTTGATCCCTACAATCTTCGTCGTTGAGATTCCGACATCTATTCCGATAATGATTTTCTTGTCCATGCTGCAAAGGTAATCATTTTGCATCACAGGCACCAATGATTTCGGAAAATTTATTATCTTTGCACAAGGATTCAAGGGTCGTCCTTCATCCTCCATTTTGAATGTCGATTTAGATTCTGAAAATATGATGGCTGAAAATAAAATGCGGGAACTCGTCGATCGCTTGAACGAAGCGTCCGATGCCTATTACAATGGCAAGAGGGAAATGATGACAGATTATGAGTGGGACCACCTTTTTGACCAACTCCGGCAGATGGAGAGAGAGACGGGGATCACCCTGGCAGACTCTCCCACCAATCATGTCTCAGCCGATGAGATCAACGGGCAGAAAGAAGCTCATGAATTTCCTGCCCTCTCTCTGGCGAAGACGAAGAAAACCGAAGATCTGGTCAAGTGGGCCGGCGGCAAACCCGTATGGCTCTCCTGGAAACTCGACGGGTTGACGCTCGTAGTCACCTTTGACGGGGGACACCTCACGAAAGTGGTTACACGTGGAAACGGGCATATCGGAACGAATATCACCCATCTTGCACAGTCGATCGGGGGCATCCCCCAGAACATTCCCTATAAAGGCCACGCCGTGATCCGAGGGGAATGTGTCATCTCCTACAACGATTTCGAACGATTCCTTCTGGAGAGTGATGAAGACTACGCCAACCCCCGTAACCTGGCTTCCGGCTCCCTGACCCTCAAGGATCCACTGGAAGTGAAGCAGCGGCATCTGCAGTGGATTCCTTTCACTCTCGTCTATACGGAAGAGGAGTTGCCGCACTGGGGTGACCGGATGAATCAGATTGAGAAAAATGGGATGAAGGCAGTAGACCGGGAATATATCCAATCCCCTACCCGCGAGAATATGGATGAAGCCATCAGACGGTGGACCCACAAAGTCACAAACCGGGAGAACCCTTACCCGGTAGACGGACTGGTCATCGCATACGATGACTGGGCCTATTCGCAGACAGGATCCGTCACCGGGCATCATGCCACACGAGCCGGCCTTGCCTTTAAATGGCAGGACGAGAATGCCCATACAGTCCTCAACCATATCGAATGGAGCTGTGCCACCTCAACGATCTCTCCGGTTGCCGTGTTCGAGCCCGTCAACCTGGAGGGGACAACGGTCAAGCGTGCTTCTCTCTGCAATATCAGCGAATGTGAACGACTGGGCATCGGAGGAAAAGGAACGGTCATCCGTGTCATCAAGGCGAACAAGATTATCCCTAAGGTCATCCAGGTAGACAAGAAAGTAGGAGAACTGACCATCCCTGACCGGTGTCCGGTCTGCGGTGCTCCCACAAAGATCGTCATCAGTGAGAGCAGCAACACGAAAACCCTGCATTGCACCAACCAGAAATGCCCTGCCAAACAGTTGAAGAAGTTTGCCCGTTTTGTCAGTAAAGACGGGATGGATATTGACGGGATCTCAGAACAGACCCTGGATAAGTTTATCAATCGGGGATGGATCAACGAATATGCCGACCTGTACCACCTCAAGGACCACATTGAAGAAATAGCCAACATGGACGGGTTCGGAGACAAAAGTGCCATGAATATCCGGCAATCCATCGAGCATTCCCAGAAGGTAGAAGCCCGGCATCTCCTCTACGCGCTGAGTATCCCCTTGTGCGGGAAAGATGTCTGTAACCGACTGCTGAGTACCTACCCGATAGAAGAACTGGTCAAGGAAGCGGCAGCTGAAAATGTGCAGGATGATCATTTTGCCCTGATCCCCGGCATCGGGCCGGAAAAGAGTGCCCAGATCGTAAAATGGTTCCAGGACAAGGACAACAAGGCAAAATTTGACCGTCTCTGGAATCTTCTTGACGTATCCCAGGACAACGGCAAACCTAAAGGAGAACGGTGCCAGGACCTGACCTTCGTCATCACCGGAAATGTCTATCACTATAAAAACCGGAATGAGCTCAAAGCCTATATAGAAAGTCAGGGAGGGAAAGCGACAGGATCCGTAAGTAAATCAACCTCATACCTGATCAATAATGATATTACTTCCACGAGCGGGAAGAATCAGAAAGCACACCAACTGGGAGTCGAGGTGATTTCGGAAGATGAATTCATACGGAGATTTGCCTCTGAACACTGACAGGAAGGCGGACTTCAGAACGTCCACTTGAGGGCTAAAGTCGGAATGGCATAGAAACGATTGTTACGGCCATAGTCATTATAGACGAAATTGTTGCTGACCTCCACTTCACCGCCAAGGCTCAACGGAACTTCACAACCTCTGACAGCATTCAGATTAATCCACCACTGGGGCTGACTCGTTATGATCCATTTGCCATTGACATGAGGGTCATACCACGTATCGCAGAACCCCGACAGGGTGATCAGATGATGGGCAAGTTGAACGCCCCAGACCTCGGTCAACTGGAAACTGTTATACGCATGAGCCTCGTAATGACGGCTTCTAAAATAATATTTGTATAAGGTCTGCACCGTGAAAGTGGCACTATAATCCCTGTTGTGCCAGTTCCATGCCGGACCCGCCAGGACAGCATGCTGAAAACGGGTAGCCTGCCACGTCGTCTCATTGGAGCTTAATCCTCCATTATACTCCAGATGAGCAGCAAACTGCTTGTTTTTCGTAATGTTCAGGTCACGGCCAAACTCCCAGTACGCCCCCGATACTCCATCTTTCTGATAATAAATATCAATAAAGGAATAGGTGCTGCCCCACTTGTCAGCCTTGTACAGTTCGGCCGTTGTCGTCACACTCTGCCTTGAAGTCAGGCTCTTGTCCAGAGAATGTCCTAAATCATAATGCAACTGGATATTCTGAGCAGACATACCCATAAAAGCTGCCATCAATAGGGCCAGGGAAAAGATTCTTTTCATTAGAAATTAAAGTTATTCATTAATCGGGCACAAAGTTACACTTTTTTTAACAAACGGCGACGATTTCTTTATAGAAATGATGAAATAAGCTTCCTTTTTTGTATAACAGACCTTTTTTACATACCTTTGCGGTAATATGCGAATAGACATCATCACCGTTCTGCCGGAAATGATCAAAGGATTTCTTGACGAATCCATTCTGGCACGGGCACAGAAAAAAGGCCTTGTGGAAATTAAACTCCATAATCTCCGCGACTACACCCTGGATAAGTGGAGAAGAGTGGATGACTATCCTTACGGTGGAAGCGCAGGGATGGTCATGCAGTGTGAACCCATTGACCGGGCCATCTCCGCACTGAAAGCAGAAAGGGACTATGATGAGGTCATCTACGTCTCTCCTGACGGAGAACAATTCGACCAGCATCTGGCCAATGACCTGTCACTGCTTCATAACATCATCATTCTCTGTGGACATTATAAAGGCATCGACCAGCGTATCCGGGACCATCTCATCACGAAGGAAATATCCATCGGCGACTATGTCCTCACAGGAGGGGAACTCGCCGCGGCGGTGATTTCGGATGCGATAGTAAGGCTCATCCCGGGAAGCATCAGCGATGAGCAAAGTGCACTGAGCGACTGCTACCAGGACGATCTGCTGGCTGCGCCGATCTATACCAGGCCAGCAGACTATAAAGGATGGAAAGTACCGGACATTCTCCTGAGCGGAAACGAGGCCAAGATCCGGCAATGGGAATTTGACCAGGCCGTAGACAGAACCCGGCGGCTCCGCCCTGACCTGTTGAAAAAGACGGATGTGGAAAAAGCCGACGGGACGCGCCACCATTCTCCGAAAGAGCAGGAATAAAAACTGCCGGAGGAAGGCCACGCCCTCAAAGGGCCTGTCATGCACCCCTTCACTATGATCAGACAAGAAAGCCGGTCTTGCCAGCAGCCCGTCCTTTTCAGTCTAATTCGATATCCCCTGCCGCCTGGCGGGAACAGAATACCTCACCCATAGAGAAACCCTCCTCATACAGACGCTCCAGTTTATCCGTGTCCTTCTCTATCCGTTTCACCTCCATAGGCCGTTGCGGACGGACACAGGTAATCTGCCCAGCAGCTTCCAGGTCATCCACCATCTGGAGTTGCTCATTATAAGACACATGTCGCTTGCTCAAGGCAACCCGCAGCCGGGGATAATTCTTATATATAAAATAGGGCACTTTCCTATCCTTGCTGTCATCCCTCCACCCCTTATTTCGGGTCAGGATCACCACATTCCGCCGATGCCCCGTGCTGATGGACCGCATGACCGGAATAGAATCCACTATTCCCCCATCCAGCATCGGCACGCCGTCCACATGAACAATCTTACTGACATAAGGCAGCGAACTGGAAGCACGGACAATATCCAAGGCCCTCTGCTTGTCGGAAGTCTCCGTCAGATACAAGTTTCTCCCCGTAAGACAATTGGTCGTTACCATTTCAAAACCTGCTGAATAATTGAAGAAGGTATCGAAATCAAAGGGCAGCAACTGATTAGGAAACTGATCATAAAGGAGCTTCTGGTCAAAGATACATCCCTGCGTCACCAAATGCCGGAGACCGATATAATTATAACGGGCAAGATAGTCAATGTCTGAGATACGTGCCCGCCGCGGCTGCCGTGACACGTATGACATCCCGTTACATGCTCCCGCAGAAACAGCTACAATATATTTGAAATACAGACCATGCTTCATGAAAGCATCCAGGACCCCACTTGTAAAGACACCTCTCATGCCTCCACCCTCCAAGACCAGTCCTGTATTCCTGATTATCTCCATAAGATCAAACGCTAATAATTTATAAATTTCAATCTATTATTCAATATTTGTTGCAAATATAACACTTTTTCAGTTAAAAATGTGTACTTTTGCGTAGTAATATTGAGAAAGTAATTAAAATATGTTGTTTAATAAAAAAACTTATATACAGCGCCGGAAAGAGTTGAAGACCCTTGTCAAAAATGGCGTTGTCCTTTTATTTGGGAATAACGAGGCCCCGTGCAACTTCCCTGCAAACGGTTATTATCCTTTCCGTCAGGATTCAACCTTCCTCTATTATTTCGGGTTAAACAGAGACGGCCTCGTAGGAGTAATTGACATCGACAACGACAAGGAAACGCTGATCGGCAATGACATCGGCATCGATGATATTGTGTGGTATGGCAGTGTGGACAGTGTACAGGACATGGCTGAACAGGCAGGAGTAAAATGTTCTGCCCCGATGAAAGAGCTCCAGACGATCTGTCATCAGGCACTCATCGAAAAGCGGAAGATACATTTCCTTCCTCCTTACCGGTATGATATAAAGCTCCAGATATTTGATCTGCTGGGTATCCATCCTAACCAGCAACAGGATGAAGCAAGCATCGACCTGATCCAGGCAGTGGTCAGCCAGCGGTCAACAAAATCTCCTGAAGAAATAGAAGAACTGGAACGGGCAGCGGCAATCGGATACAAGATGCATACGACTGCCATGCGCCTGACACGCCCTGGAATAACGGAGAAATATATCGGAGGACAAGTCACCGGAATAGCAGAATCATACGGTGCCATGGTCAGCTTCCCGACCATCTATTCACAACACGGGGAAATCATGCACGGCAACCCATCAATTAGCCAACTGGAATCCGGGCGCCTGGTCCTTTGTGACGCCGGAGCTGAAACCATTCATAATTATTGTTCTGACAACACCCGCACCTATCCGGTAAACGGACGGTTTACACAGCGGCAACTGGAAATCTACTCTATCGTAGAAGCCTGCCACGACTATACCCTGAAAATTGCCAGACCCGGGGTGAAATGGATGGATGTGCATTTCTCCATTTGCAAACTGATGACCGAAAGACTCAAGGAGTTAGGATTGATGAAAGGGGATACTGAAGCAGCCGTCAAGGCCGGAGCCCACGCCATGTTCCTGCCTCATGGCCTGGGACACATGATGGGCATGGATGTCCATGACATGGAAAGCTTAGGGCAGACCCACGTCGGGTTTGATGAAGAAACCAGACCCAATCTCGAACAATTCGGGACCAACTGCCTCAGGATGGGGCGCCGACTGAAAGAGGGGTTTGTCGTGACCGATGAACCGGGCATCTATTTTATCCCCGCTCTGATCGATGACTGGAAAGCAAGTGGCCATTGTAAGGAGTTCATCAATTTTGACAAACTCGAGACTTATAAGGATTTCGGAGGAATCCGTATTGAGGATGATGTCCTCATCACCAAGGACGGTTGCAGATTCCTGGGAAAGGACCGTATCCCTTATCATCCAAAAGATATAGAAGCCTTCATGGCAAACAATATCAAGGAATAACCATCCCCCTTTTCCTTCCTATAGAATACTGCCGGAGAATGGTCTGACAGTCAGTAGGGATGTGTATCAACTGACATCCTATTAACATCCATCAACAATTATAAAAAGACGAGAAAGATGAAAAAAGTATTAGCTTTCGCGCTCCTGGCTCTATTTGCCACAGGAGCGAATGCCAAGGTAACAAAAGATTCAGTCAACAAGAACAAACCTGTCTTTACGGTAATCAAGGAGAACCCGATTACAAGCATCAAGGACCAGAACAGAAGCGGCACCTGCTGGGACTACTCTACCCTGAGTTTCTTTGAAAGTGAAATTCTGAAGAAGACGGGGAAGACCTATGATCTCGGCGAGATGTACGTTGCCAATAAGACCTATCGTGACCGTGCGATCATGAGCGTGCGCATGCACGGGGATGTCAGTTTCTCTGAAGGAGGCTCATCCTACGATCCGTTGTATTGCATCGAACACTACGGAATAGTCCCGGAAAGTGCCATGCCTGCACCTGGAACATTATACGGAGACTCCCTGGCCGATTTCGGGGAGTTTTTCAAGGCAATGACCCCATACGTTGACGGAATTGCAAAAAGCAACTTAAAGAAACTCTCAGGGGCATGGATCAACGGACTGCAAGGTATCCTGGACGCTTACCTGGGCAAATGTCCTGACCACTTCGTCTATGAGGGCAAATCCTATACTCCGAAAAGTTTTGCAGCAAGTCTCGGCCTGAACTGGAATGACTATGTAAGTTTTACCTCTTATACCCACCATCCTTTCTGGACAGAGTTTCCGGTAGAGGTACAAGACAACTGGCGCTGGGCTCCAAGTTGGAACGTCCCTATTGATGACATCTGCCGGATCATCGACAATGCGATCAACAATGGTTATACCATAGCGTGGGGAGGTGATGTGACCGAAGACGGCTTCACGCGTAAAGGTCTGGGTATCGCTCTGGATGAGAAAAAGGCCCGTTCCATGACCGGTACTGATGCCGACCACTGGTTCAAACTCTCCAGTGACAAGAAAAAGGACAAACTGGATTCATTAGGCATCAATGCCCCGGAGGTCGTACCGACACAGGAGATGAGGCAGAAAGCCTTTGATGACTGGCAGACTACGGATGATCATGGAATGCATATCTTCGGCATCGCCAAAGACCAGAACGGAAAGGAATATTATATGGTCAAGAATTCCTGGGGCAAATATGGAGACTATAAGGGTATATGGTATATGACCAAGGCTTATATCGCTTACAAGACGATGGATTTCATGGTCAACAAGAATGCTGTTCCTAAAGATATTCGGAAAAAACTCGGGATTTGATTAAAGATCCATTTCATAAAAAATGCGTGAAGTTTTCAACTTTGCGCATTTTTTTGTATCTTTACACACAGAAATAAAAACGATTAAAATGCATTTTAAATGGAAATACACAACACCTACATCAGAGCAAGAAAAGACAGCTAAAGAACTGGGAGAGAAACTGAACATCAGTCCTATCCTGGCACGGCTGTTAATCCATCGGGACATTAACACGGAGTCCGCAGCCAAGAGGTTTTTCCGCCCCCAACTGGCTGATCTCATCAATCCTTTCCTGATGAAAGATATGGACCTGGCCGTTGACCGGCTGAATGATGCAATGGGAAGGAAAGAACGCATCCGCGTATGGGGAGACTATGATGTGGACGGATGCACGGCCGTGGCTCTGGTATATAAATTCCTGCAGCAGTTCTATTCCAATATTGACTACTATATTTCAGACCGTTACAATGAAGGCTACGGGTTGACCAAAATCGGAATAGACAAGGCAAAGGAAGAAGGTGTCAAACTCATCATTATCCTGGATTGCAGTTTCAAGGCAATTGAGAAGATGCTGCCTTATGCCAGGAGCAAGGATATAGACATTATTGTCTGTGACCATCACGGCATTGATCCGGAAGAACAGTTGCCGGACGACATCCCCGTTCTCAATCCTCTCCAGCCCGGCGACTCTTATCCGTTCAAATACCTCTGCGGATGTGGCGTCGGATTCAAGTTTATGCAGGGATTCGCCAAGAACAATGGAATTTCATTCTCCCATCTCATCCCCTTGCTGGATTTCTGTGCCGTAGCCATTGCCGCTGATATCGTGCCGGTCATAGATGAGAACAGGATCTTAGCCTTTCACGGCCTCAAGCGGTTGAACCAAAATCCGAATGTCGGCCTGAAAGCCATTATTGACATCTGTGGCCTCAGCGGACGGGAGATTACGATGAGCGACATCGTCTACAAGATAGGGCCGAGGATCAATGCTTCAGGACGTATGGAGAACGGAAAGGAGAGCGTAGAACTGCTGGTGGAGAAAAATTATGACACGGCCTTGAAGATGGCACGGAATATAGACCAGTACAATGAGCAGCGAAAAGGCATTGATAAGAAAATGACCAAGGAGGCTAATGACATTGTATCACGGCTGGATAGTCAGGTACACCGCTCCTCCATCGTACTCTACAACGAGAACTGGAAGAAGGGAATTATCGGCATCGTTGCTTCCCGGCTCACAGAGATCTATACGCGGCCTACGATTATCATCACGAAAGATACGACGAAAGCAGGCGAGTTCGCTATCGGTTCTGCCAGGAGTGTACCGGGATTCGATGTATACCAGGCCATCAAAAGCTGCCGTGACCTAATGACCAGTTTCGGAGGGCATCCCTATGCTGCAGCCCTGAACATGAAATGGGAAAACGTGAAGAAATTCCGTGACCGGTTTCAAAAATACGTAGAAGAGCATATCTCACCCGAGCAGATAGAACCGATCATCAATATCGAAGGGGTCATTGATTTTAAGGATATCACACATAAATTAAGATGTGACCTGAAGAAATTCGCTCCCTTCGGCCCTTTGAATGAAAAGCCTATATTCTGTACGATAGGCGTATATGACTATGGAACCAGCAAAGTGGTGGGACGGAATCAGGAACATATCAAATTAGAATTAGTTGACTCCAAGTCGAGCAATGTCCTTAATGGCATCGCTTTCGGACAGAGTGCATCCGCAAGATACATCAAGAGCAAAAGGAGTTTCGATATTGCCTATACCATTGAAGACAATATTTTCAAGCACAATCAGGTACAGCTCCAGATAGAAGACATCCGGCCTTCGGCTGATGATCTTGTAGAGCAGTAAATCTTCTGAAAACAGCATCTTTCGGAGAAAGGTATATGACCGATAAATATCTCGATTTACTCAGACGGTATTGGGGATATTCCGACTTCCGGGGTATCCAGAGACCCATCATAGAAAGTATCTGTTCAGGAAAGGATACTTTAGGGCTGATGCCGACAGGAGGCGGAAAATCCATTACTTTCCAGATTCCGGCACTGGCCCAGGAAGGGGTATGTATCGTCATCACACCACTCATCGCCTTGATGAAAGACCAGGTCATGCACCTCCGCCAAAGAGGGATCCGCGCTGATGCCATCTATTCAGGAAGATCCAGGAACGAGATTGTCCAGATCCTGGAAAACTGCATCTTCGGGGGGATCAAGATCCTCTATATCTCTCCGGAACGACTTTCTTCAGAACTCTTTCAGGCAAAGTTCCGTCATATCCGGGTCAGTCTCATTACCGTGGACGAGGCCCACTGCATCAGTCAGTGGGGATATGACTTC
>DHOX01000060.1:77412-77795 GCA_002409785.1 Prevotella sp. UBA5379
CCGGAAGTGGTAGATGACATTCAGGAAAAACTACAGTTCAGAGAGAAGAACGTCTTCCGCATGAGTTTCGAACGAAAGAACGTGGCTTACGTGGTCAGGCAGACCACTGACAAGAATGCAGAACTGATCCATATCCTCTCTTCCCTTCAAGGCAGTGCGATCGTATATGTGAGAAGCCGGAAAAAAGCCAAGGAGATTTGCAAATTGCTGACAGATGGAGGTATCAGCGCTACCTATTATCATGCCGGACTGACTCCGGCGACAAAAGATGAACGGCAGAAAGCCTGGCAGGAAGAGAAAGCCCGGGTCATCGTGGCCACAAACGCATTCGGTATGGGGATCGACAAGGCAGACGTACGCTGCGTCGTACATGCAGATTTCCC
>DHOX01000060.1:77998-80153 GCA_002409785.1 Prevotella sp. UBA5379
GCAGGGCGTGCCGGCCGTGATGGCAGGAAAGCGTATGCCGTATTGCTCTATAACCAGAGCGATCACAGGATACTGAAGCAGCGTGCAGCCAACACCTTTCCACCAAAAGATTATATCAGGGATGTCTATGAGCATCTGGCCTATTTCTATCAGATTGCCACAGGCACGGGAACGGGAAGGACTTTTGAATTTGACATTGAGCGGTTTTGCTATACTTATAAATATTTTCCGATCCCGGTTGATTCTGCCCTTCACATCCTGGAACATTCCGGATACATCCACTATGAGAGTCAGCCCGACGGTCAGGCACGGCTCATGTTCAAGATCGGAAGGGATGAACTCTACCGGCTGCAAGACCGGGAAAAGGCTGAAGAACGGGTCATTACTGCCCTCCTTAGACTCTACGGGGGACTGTTCACTGATTACGTGTACATTGATGAAAGTTTTCTGGCCCAGCAGTCGGGCTATACCCAGCAACAAGTCTATATCGTCCTGAAGACATTAAGTGCACAAGGAATCATCGATTTTATTCCTCAAAAGAAAACGCCTTATATCACCTACCTGCAAAGGCGGGAGGATGCTGACCAGATCATCATCCCCAAAGAAGTATACGAGACCAGAAAGGACCAGTACATCCGTCGGATCCGTGCTTTGCTGAGTTATGCCGAAAATGACCATATCTGTCGTTCCAGACAACTCCTGCATTATTTTGGGGAGGAACACACCAAGGATTGCGGGCAATGTGATGTCTGCCTGGCCCATCAGACGGATCTCTATTCGGAAAAGCGGTTGGCCCCTGTCCGGCAGATGATCCTGGATCTGTTGTCTGACGGGAAGAAACATCCTCTCACAGAACTGCGCCAGTTCAATGTGACTGAAACGGCACTGAAAGGAGCATTACAAGAGCTGATCGACGAAGAGACCATCCATATTGAAGGATCTTTCCTGCATCAGTAATCATATCGTATGACTCTCCCCCTTTACCAGTAATGCCCTGACGCAACAAGAATTAAAGTTTCACTTTCTTCTTCGCCCCTTTACTCTCATTCCCCACCCGGTCCAGGGATGTCACCACATAAGTAACTTTGGTTTTCCCCGTAAGGTAAGGCAGCGGATAGTTCGTACCATACGTAATCACCTTGATCTTTGAAGGATCAGAGAGGTTGACCTTCTCCCCCTTTTCAAACCGGTAGACGACATAACGGTTGACGACATCTCCCCATCTCTTCGCTTTCGGGCACTTCCAGGTCAGGAAAGGTCCCTTAGCCGTCCAGGTCATTCTGACCTTCTTGGGATGCTTCGGGGCCTTATCATCCAGAAAGGGCATCTTCGGAGGCAAGGCCGGGTACCGCCAATAATAGCGTCGCAGCACATGACCATAATTTCCCACATTATCAGCTACCGCCTTGGCATACCAGAGAACTGTTCCCTCCACATTCTTGTTCTGGGCATGCAACCGGAATTTTGCCGGCATCTGATTAGATTCCGGATTCTCCGGATCAGCCGACTGAACCGTTCCGGTCACATTCTCTCCTATATATAATGGCCGGTTACCCGCATACTGATTCCACCATTTTATCAAGGTGGAATAATCTGCTACCGGGTATCCTATCCGCCAATAAAGTTGGGGAACACAATAGTCCACCCATCCCTTATTGATCCATAGCAGCACATCCGCATAAAGATCATCATAGTCCTGAAGACCGTTGGTTGCCGATCCGGTGGGCGAGCTCTTCTGGTTCCGGTAAATACCAAAGGGGCTGACCCCGAATTTCACCCATGGCTTCTCGTGATGAATCGTTGCCGAAAGTTGCTTGATGAAAAGATTGACATTGTTCCTTCTCCAATCGCCGATATTCGAGAATCCTGCAGGATTCCGATTAAACTCTTCCTGGTCAGGGATGACCTGTCCTGCCGCCGGATACGGATAGAAATAATCATCAAGATGTATACCGTCCACATCATAACGGCTGACAATGTCATCGACCACCTTGCAGATATAATCTCTCACCTCCGGCAAGGCGGGATTCAGGATAAACTGTCCTGCATAACTGAAAACCAGATCAGGGCGCCTGATGACGATATGATTACTGGACAACTCCTGTGTCGTCGTGGTCTTGGCCCGGAAAGGGTTGATCCAGGCATGCAGTTCCAT
>DHOX01000060.1:80402-95691 GCA_002409785.1 Prevotella sp. UBA5379
CTCCACGGTTCCAACTTGGAATCATACAGGGCGTCACATTCAGGACGTACCTGAAAGAATATCGCATTGACGCCATCTGCCTGGAGGGAATCCAATTGAAGGGAGAGCATTTTCTGAATTTCTCCGGTGGACTTGCCGATAAACTGGCCATTAACACATTGTATCCAGGCTCCCCGGAACTCTCTCTTGTTCTGAGAGAAAAGGGACAGACTGGTAAGACACAATAAAAGGAAGAGAGTTATTTTTTTCATGACAAATACTTTGTTGCAGGCAAAGGTAAATAAAAATTTTCATTTCAGCAAGTCAAGTCTTCACGTATCTGCAAAAGGGAATACCGGTTCAAATAATATTGTTGTTGTTTTAATGATAAGTAAGAATCATAGTCACTGATTCTCACGATAGTCAATTGTAGCCGATGGTGCATTTCGCCCCCCAATATACACCATTTCGGTACCCCAAAATGGTGCATATTGCTCCTCAAGGACTATACCCCCCTGAATCAGATGTCAAGGTCTGTGACTTTAAGGCCATAGAATCATAGATATACTGTAAACAACAACCCTATGATTTGAGCCACTTTATTCCTGAAACATAATAAGATGGTTAAAAGCCCAACCTTATAAAATGATCAGGAATACCCGGCAACAGAAAATTCATCCTAAGGATCATGTTCGGGAAGAATCCGTCACTTTCGGGCAAATAAAAACCCGATGCAGGTAATGATGTCTGCATCGGGAATTCTATCTTCGGGCATCCAGTCACCCAGGATTCTGGAACGCCCCTCCTCCCACGATGACCGGGATCATTCAGAACCTGTATCCTAACGTCAAAGCCAATTGATTGCGTTTCAAGTTGACTTTTGAAGCCGTTGCGATATTATTGTCAGCGGCATCCTGAGCACCCGTATAGGTCATGAAAGGATAGAAGTCACCGTTCGTCTGACTGTACTGATAAGCCAGGTCAACTGAGAACTGGTTCAACTGATAGCCAACGCCACAAGTAAAGCGGTTCGTGCTCTTCCAGTTGGTATAGTCTGTTGACATTGCCGTGGCCACCCCCGGAGACTCGAGGGAGCCGTCACGGATGCCATCCTTATCAAACATCGGGGATAAATAGTTGTACCCGATGCGGAAAGCCAGATTCTGTATAGGTTTGTACTCAACACCAAATTTGAGAGTGCTCACCCCTTTCAGCACGTTCTCCACATTATCGTTCATCCTGCCGTCACTATGGGAATCATCATAGGTATTCCCGTACCAGTCTTGATAGCTGCCATCATTAATACGGTTATCTATACTTCCATAATCAGCATATTCGTATGTAGCTCCTAAAGCGAGGAAGTTGCCGATAGTATGTCCCAGAGAGATACCGAACTTCCAGGGAGAATAGAGTTTGAAATCATAGTCGGCATAAGACGGATTCTGAGGACTATCACTCTCCGTCTTACCATCCTTCACCCCTGTCATCGTCAGATCATTCCATCCATTGAGCGTCAGATCATAGAAAGTCGGAGTACTGATATAGACACCGATACGGAAAGGAGAATTTTCTATAGGCCGAAAGATTGCACCAAACTTTGCATCATATCCCGTTCCGGTGATACGCAGATGCTCCCAGTCTTCAGAGATAGCACTCTGTTCGAGATTCTCCGTATAATAGCTCTGGCTGTTAAAGTGGACATCATGTACGCCGAAAGTCAGACCCAGGAAGATACGGTCATGAATGTTACCGCTGATATTAAAGTCATATTCCCCGATATATCCATGAGCATACTGTCCGAACGCATAAGCAGAGCCATTCAGGTAATCCAGGTATCCATCCGAGCTTTTACCCATCAGCTGACTGTAATTATGATCCACGCCATTCCACGCCCAGTCCGCATTTGCCGGCAGGTTACGGTCCTTGATGGCCGTAAGTTTGTTCTGTGACGCATTGCTCAACGTATTTGCAGCGCTGAGGATCTGATCAAAATTACGACTCTTATGATAGTTAAAACCAAAGTTCAAATACGAATCCATGCCTGTCCGCGATGACCATACGAAGCCACCCTGGTCAAAACTCGGAAGATTTGAATGACCGTTAAAATGGAAATCATTGATGCCATTGGCACTGAAATGGGTCTTGGCATCCGACTGCATAACCATTCCCCCCGTCAGGTTCACCACATTTTTTCGGAATAAGCCGATACCTGCAGGGTTGGAAGAAATAGTTGAAATATCTGCTCCCAATGCCTCCATGGCACCCCCCATACCGATATACCGGGCAGTCCCATTCAGGTCCGTTTCCATCAATTTAGCATCCTGATAAGTCTCCTGAGCAGCGGCCGGTACCGCTCCCAGCACCAAAGCCGCTAAAATATATTTCGTTTTCATTATAAAGAATTTACTAAAACGTCATAAAGGATTTACTAAAACGTCTGTTTATCTTCTGCCACTTCCGAAGTGACCACCACTGAAGCCGCCACCGGAATGACCACCGCCGAAGCCACCGCCACTAAAGCTGCCACTTCCGAAACTGCCACCGGAACGACTTCCGCCAAAACTGCTGTTTCCAAATGAATTGGAAGGCATGCTGCGGCTGGAACTGTAATTACGATCGGAGTTGGTGGTATTATTATAACTTCTGCCACCGAAAGAATGAGAGCGCCCGGACGTATAAGTACGGTAATTCGAGTTATAGTTGCCGGAACGTCCAAAGTTGCCAGAACCGCCTCTGTCATCAGCACGGCTCCAGTTCCGGCCACCCGTCAAACCGCCCATGTGACCATAGTCACGGTTATCATAAACATAAGTCGGGCCCCAGTAGCCATACCACGGGCCGCCCCAATAATTATAGTACCAGGGGTTGTACCAGCCACCCCAGCCATAGCCGTAATACCAGGGATTATACCAGCCTCCCCAGTAATCTCCATAGAACCAGGGATCGCCCCAGTAGTAATCCCCGAACCAGGGATCATTCCATGCCCAGTAGGGAGCACGCCAGTAATAAGGTCCCCAGCCATATTCATCGTACAGCCATGGATCATAATATCCATCCCAGCGGCTCATGTCCCGGGCATATCTATAATCCTCATCACCAGGACCATATTCATCGGCAAAGGCAGTATCTATATAGGTTGTATCCGGATGCATGCCCCTGTCAAACATTACAATATCGTTTCCCAGGGAGTCCTTACCGACATTCTGGTAACTGCTCCCGAAATGTCCATCACGATTGTATTCGTCCGTATTTCTCCTGGACCCCGACCAGTAATTATCGGCCATCGGATCAGTATTTTGTGGACGAATGGCTTTCTCTGCCCTCTTCTCCTTTGAAGGAGAAAAGTAAAGGTCGTCCTGAGCCATCATGGACATCGGCACCAGGCCTGCAAGAAGAGCTATAAGAACTATCCTTTTCATATTTACTCCTATTTTGATGAATAATTTTTATTTTATTTTCATTACAAAGATAAAACTTTGTATGCTACAAAAGTACAGAAAAACCCTAAATGGAAGTAGGTTTTTCCCTATTTTTTATATATTTGCAATAAGAATTTAACATTGATATGGAATATTTAGTAACTCATTTTCGCATACAAAGTCCAGAAGCTCTCTTCCAGACCGTCAGGGATCTTCTTGCAGACGCCGTGACTCCGGCAGGTTTTGAATCCTTTGTCAATACTCCGGCAGGCATTGACGGTTATGTCCAGGAACAACGATTTGATGAAACGGAATTGATCCGGGACCTCCAGACGCTGCCGGTCAAAGGGGTTAACATCAGTTACCAGACTCGTCGGATAGAAGATAAAGACTGGAACAAGGACTGGGAAGACAGCGGTTTCGAGCCGATCACTGTTGATGACACCATACTTATATATGATGCCAGACATCACAGAGATCCTCATCCGGGAATCTCATCTGATCACATCGAGATCGGCATTGATGCCATACAGGCATTCGGAACCGGCACGCATACGACCACACGCATGATGCTCTCAACCTTATTGCAAATGGACTTAAACGGGAAGAGGGTCCTGGACTGTGGTTGCGGGACAGGCATCCTGGGGATAGCAGCATTAAAGATGGGTGCAGAAGAAGCCGTCGGTTACGATATTGACGACTGGAGCGTAAGGAATGCAAGACACAATGCAGAGATCAACGGAATCCGTAATCTGAAAGTTCTGCAGGGCGATTCCGGTATTCTCCGGAAGATTAACGAAAAATTCGACTGTGTCCTTGCAAACATTCACCGCAATATCCTATTGCAGGACATGCCCGTATTCAAGTCTGTCATGAAAGCGGGAGGAGTTTTAGCGATCAGTGGATTCTATCTCTCCGATATACCTGTCCTCTTGAGAAAAGCCAGCCAATCAGGACTCGAAAGGGAGCGGCAGCGAAACGATGGGGAATGGGCCTGCCTGTCTTTCAGGCTCCCCTGAAGGACGGAAGACGGCAAATACCTCCTGCGGGCAGGTTGCATCCGGTCAATTATCATCATCAAAAGTATCTTCCTGGGAACCAATCGTCAGTTTTCTAAGGTCATAATAAGACCCATTATAGATATTGAAGTCGATGTATCCTTTGATCCCCGAAAGTTTGCCGGCGTCCGTATGCTGCCAGAATTTCCAGTTGCCCTTGTATTCCACCTTCTTGACATAATAGTGAGCGATCCAGTAAGGATAATCATCAAAGACAGGCGCGCTCAGATAACGGTCTTTAAACTTATAGTAAGTATAGATGATCGGTTTCACATGATACCGGTCTTCCACGATATGCAACCATGTCAGCACATCCCTTTGGAAGTCCTCCGTAGATTCCTTGGGCGGCTTGTGCTCCACGTCTAATACCGGTGGCAGGTCTCCTTCCGTAAGATGCACCTTTTCAAGAAAATAGTAAGCCTGCTGGCGTGCGCTGCTCTTATTGCTCCAGTAGT
This sequence comes from Prevotella sp. UBA5379, assembly GCA_002409785.1. Classification (GTDB taxonomy): domain Bacteria; phylum Bacteroidota; class Bacteroidia; order Bacteroidales; family Bacteroidaceae; genus Prevotella. The sequence continues at coordinate 85,314 of DHOX01000060.1, forward strand.
GATAGGCCCCACGGATAAAGCCATATTCACGGGCATTCCGGAAGTTACTGTAAAATTTGCTGTCCACCTGTGAAGCACCTTCCGTAGACTTGACGATGATGAAACGTACAGGGCAACCGTTAATCATCGCATTACGGAGTTCTTCCCAGTCAATATTCCCTTGATAATGTGAAATGTCAATACCTTCTATCTCATATCCCTGAGGATAATCAGCATCGCTGTAAAGGGCTCTCCAGCGGAATCCTGTGGGACCGACGAAAAAATGATAGAAGACCCAGATATAAAGGATCATGATCCCTATCGCCCCGATAAGCCAGGCACACTTGTTTTTCTTGATAGAGGGAAAATGCAGGAAAGAATAAGGAGAGAAAAAGGATGGGTGACGAGCATGACGAACGTATCTCCGGCGGGTCGTCGAAGTGGACTTCTTCCTCTTCCCATTCTTATTCGCCGAATAGGCAGAAGTTGTTTTGTGTGGATGTGTCATTCGTTTCGTCATGATCATAAAAGAGCCACAGAAAAAACGTACGAGGTCAAAGGCAAGACCCTTCTCTCCCCCTTCCGCCCTTACCGATGCGGAAGCCGTTTATTCTGTGACTCCTGAAAAAATCAAACTTATTTATGTTCGAGCTCCAGGGTCTTTGTCGTACGGTCACATACGTCAGAAGGACCCCAGTACTGGATAGGTCCAGGATAGACGTATTCCGTTTCCCTGGCCCACTCCTCACGATGAGCAGCAAAAGTCTTGAACGGTTTGCCCTCAAGATCGACCAAAGCCTTCCGGATCACGGGTTTCATCTCCCCATTACGTTTCTCCATGTTCATCATCATCGTGATAGGCACCCCTCCGGCCTTCCAGTTATCCGTGCCGGCTGTCAGGTTCTTCACGATGGCCATATAGCCCGTCTTCCCGTTGACGATCAACTGTGCAGCGCTGGTTCCTAAAGAATAGCAATAGTCTGCATCGAAATTAGAAGGAGCGGCGCAACGACCTTCATAACCGAAGAAATGATGCTGAGCAGCAAACTTCCCGTTATATTTTCCTTCTTTCTTCCATTTAGCCAGCAGATCACCTACCATTTCAGAAAGCAGTTTCTCTGTTTCTATCAAGGATACCTGGACATTTCCATGAGGATCACGGTCCAGGGACAACTGACGTGCTACACCTTCAGGAAGGGTCGAAAAAGTCTCGGCATTCTCACGGGAGAGATGGGCCATGATATATTTCCGCTGGGCATCTTTATCCAGATCCTTGTAATCAGCGCCATGGGCAGCTAGCAGGTCATTCAATTCGCCGATCAACCGGCCGATAGCGGGGATAAACTCTATCAGGCCTTCAGGAATCAGGACAACGCCAAAATTATGTCCCTGCTCAGCACGACAGGCAACCACCTTGGCAATATTCTCCACGATCTGGTTCAAGGTCATATCCTTTTTCTGGATTTCCTCTGAGATCAGACAGATATTCGGCTGAGTCTGCAAGGCACATTCCAGAGCAATATGAGAAGCAGAACGACCCATCAGTTTGATAAAATGCCAGTACTTCCGAGCAGAGTTACAATCACGCTCAATGTTACCGATCACCTCACTGTAGGTCTTCGTAGCCGTATCAAAACCGAAAGAGGTCTCGATCTGATCATTTTTCAAGTCGCCGTCGATCGTCTTCGGGCATCCAATGACCTGTACGCCATACTGTTTGGCTTTATAATATTCCGCAAGAACGGCAGCGTTTGTATTCGAGTCATCGCCGCCGATGATGACAATAGCTTTAAGATCCAACTGACGGATAATCTTCAATCCCTTTTCAAATTGATCCACCTTCTCAAGTTTGGTACGTCCGGAGCCGATCATGTCGAAACCGCCTGTATTCCGGTAGTCTTTGAGAAGGTCTTCCGTGATCTCAATATACTGATGATCCACCAGGCCACCAGGGCCCATCAGGAAGCCATAAAGGCGATTGGAAGGATCGAGTTTTTTCAGTTCGTCAAAGATACCGCAGATCACATTATGTCCGCCGGGAGCCTGCCCACCGGAAAGGATAACCCCAACGTTCAACTTCCTTGACACTCCGGTTTCCTTTCCCGGCACGAATTCTACGAGAGGCAAACCGTAAGTATTCGGAAACAGTTTCTTGATTTCTTCCCGGTCAGCCACACTCTGGGTAGGAGCCCCTTCACTGACCTGTACGCCGCCTTGAAGGGCCTTAGGCAGTTTAGGCTGATAAGCAGCTCTCTCTACCTGTAAAACACTTTTTTCCATCGTTTATTAATTTAGTAATCGTTGAAATATTAAATCTTATGCAAATTTAGGATTTTTCTCTGATAAAACGAAAGAATGATTACTAAATTCTGAGTTTTATAAGTTTTTTCACGAAGAAGTTTCCTTGTTTCCCGAAATTTATCTATCTTTGAACTGGCTAACAGAAAAAATCAATCATTTAATAGTAAAGATGAAATGAAAAATAAACGTTTCTTAAAGCGCAGGATCAATTATATCTGTAGTGATCTTTTTGCAGAATGTATTGCAGCAGATCTTTATGGAGGGCGGAAGACGGAGAAGGAAGATGTGGAAGCACTGCTGACCTCTATACTGACCGTTCATTCCAATTTTATCAGTCGCATCTCCCATCCGGAGCCAGGCATGAAACCCCAGAAATATTTCCAGGATTTGAAAGAAGATTTCAACAAGCAGATTTCAGAAATCATCGACCAGGTTTCCAACTTAGGAAATTAAAAATCACATTCATGTTACAGAAAGTCTGCAAATGGCTGTTATATAAGCAGATGGGATGGCATAAAGTAGTCACCCAGCCCCAGCCCGGAAAATATATTCTTTGTTTAGCCCCGCACACCAGTAACTGGGATCTGCTGATCGGACAATTATATGCCCACGCAGAAGGGATCAAGGCAAATTTCTTAATGAAGAAAGAATGGTTCTTCTGGCCCTTAGGGTCTTTTTTTCGAAAGATGGGCGGCATCCCCGTCCACCGCGAGAAGCACTCCCGCATGACAGAAACCCTCGCCCGGTTAGCTTTGAAAGAGCCACATTTTGTGCTCTGCATCACACCGGAGGGAACCAGGAGCCTGAACCCGGACTGGAAGAAAGGATTTTATTACATTGCCTTTAATGCCCACCTGCCCATCCTCCTCTATGGCTGTGACTACCAGCGGAAACTCATCCAGTGTACGGAAACGCTCTCCCCCAGCGGTGACATTGACGCAGACATGAGAAGGATCAAACTCTATTTCAAGGATTTCAAAGGTAAGAAGCCCGAAAAATTCACAATTGGCGAACTATAAAGAATATCACTCCGACGGAAGCATCAGGGATACGAATTCTTTTCTATTAGAGGTACATAGTGAAATATACACCGATATTTAAAAAATCATTACTGCTGCTCAGTCTGCTGGCGGTTACCCAGACTCTCCCCGCACAATACCTGGACGGGAATACACGAGCATGGGGGAAGATCAATTATGAGGATGATCCCTGGGTGTTCAATGTCTCGCGTCCGAATCTGATTACAAGAGGACTACTTGACCGGCATATCTCACTGTGGGCTTCACATGGCAGATACTATGACAATAACCGGGACCGATGGGTATGGCAGCGGCCTAACCTCTTCTGCACCACGGAGGATCTGTTCACCCAGACCATCGTGATCCCCTTTCTCATTCCGATGCTCCAAAATGCCGGAGCAACGGTTTTCTCGCCTCGGGAACGTGACTGGCAGACACATGAAGTGATCGTAGACAATGATGACTCCATCCATCTCCCCTATTATAAGGAGATCAATGACGGGAAGGACTGGAAGACCTGTGACTCCGTAGGCTTTGCCTATCATGGGGAGATCCTGCATGATGGAGACAACCCTTTCCGAAGGGGAACACTGCGGCAAATCAAGACGACCAGGAAGAAACATTACAGCGAAGTTGACTATCAGCCTAACATCCCTGAAACGGGCAGATATGCCGTTTATGTAAGCTATCAGACCCTCCCGAACAGCGTGAAAGATGCTCATTATATCGTTTATCACAAGGGGCAGTCTACAACGTTCACGGTCAACCAGAGAATGGGAGGCGGAACGTGGGTATACTTAGGCACCTTCCGTTTCGACCAGGGGTGCTCGCCGGCAAACCGGGTAGTCGTGACGAACCAGGCTTCTAAAAAGGGTATTGTCACTACCGATGCCGTACGCTTCGGTGGCGGAATGGGAAATATTGCCCGTGGCGGAATGGTTTCCGGTCTGCCCCGTTGCCTGGAAGGGGCACGCTATGCTGCACAGTGGAGTGGTGCACCCTATTCTGTATACAGCAGTAGAAAGGGAACCGACGATTATGCTGATGATATTAATGCAAGGTCACTGATGACCAACTGGTTAGGTGGCGGCAGTGTCTACATGCCTACGCTGGAAGGTAAGAATGTGCCCATCGAATTATCCCTGGCCATACACAGCGATGCAGGGTTCGCTCCTGACGGGAGAAGTCTGGTGGGCAGCCTAGCCGTGTGCACAACTGACTTTAATGACGGTATGCTGAGTTCCGGCATCTCCCGGCAAACGTCCAAGGATTTTGCCAGGGCTCTTCTGAATAATGTCACGACGGACATCACTGCAAAATACCACCAGTGGAACAAGCGCTATCTCTGGGACCGCAACTATTCAGAAACGCGCATTCCGGAAGTTCCGTCAGCTATCCTGGAAACTCTTTCCCATCAGAATTTCCCAGATGTCAAACTTGCACAGGATCCCATGTTCAAGTTTACGTTGGCCCGCTCCATCTATAAGACCATCCTCCGCTTTATCAGCACCAACCATGGGCAGGACTATACCGTAGAGCCTCTTCCTCCGACCAACTTTTCAGTAATCCTGAAAGATAAAGGCAAAGCGGTGCTGTCCTGGAATGGCCAGCGTGACCCACAGGAACCGACAGCCGTTCCTTCTTCCTATAATGTCTATGTGGCAAAAGGGCAGGGAGGATTCGACAATGGCACGAATATCCGGACAAATGCCTGTGAAATCCCGCTGCTGCCCAATATCCCCTATCGCTTTAAGATTACAGCTTGCAACGCCGGTGGAGAAAGTTTCCCTTCGGAAATCCTGTCGGCTTTATACTGCCCGAAGGCCAAGGGTACCCTGCTGATCATCAACGGCTTTGACCGGCTGGCCTCACCGCAGGTGATTGACAATGATTCCCTCCAGGGATTTGACATGAGCGCAGATCCGGGGGTGAGCTATGGGCTTACCGCAGGATGGAATGGCCTTCAGCAATGTTTCGATCGCTCCCGGATCGGCAAAGAAGGACCGGGCGGACTCGGGTACGGCGGGGATGAGATGGCCGGGCATTTCGTAGAAGGAAATGATTTCGACTACCCCTTCTGCCATACAGAGGCCATTGCCGGAAGTGGCAAATATCAGGTGGCAAGTTGTTCGGAGGAATCTGTCCAGAGCGGAAAAGTGAAATTAGAGAACTATGCCATTGTAGACCTCATACTGGGCCTGGAAAAATTCGACGGTTATACGCCAGAATTCTATAAGACCTTCCCTTATTCCTTTCGCCCACTCCTGCACCATTACCTCCTTCAGGGCGGGAGCCTTCTGGTCAGCGGCTCTTATATAGGGTCAGATATGACTGGAGCCGATGAGAAGGAGTGGTTACGGGACAACTTGAAGATCGTTGACCAGGCGGACAGTGCCGTAGATATTCAGGAGACCGTCAACGGACTGGGAATGGAATTTGGGTTCTGGCACTGCCTCAACGACAAGCATTATGCCGCGACCCATCCGGACATCCTCTCTCCCACCGGAAGCGCCATCTGCGCCATGCAATACAGTGACGGCAGCCCGGCTGCCGTGGCCTATCAGGGCAATGATTACAAGTGCTTCACCATGGGCTTCCCCTTTGAATGTATCAAGAATGACCATGACCGCACCAGGATCATGCAGGGCATCCTGAACTATCTAAAACCATTGCATCCTGAGGGGCTCCCTGTTTCAAGCCCTCCCCGGGAGCACAAACGACAAAATGATTCATTAAGAAAATAACATCAATAATTATTAAATTAACAACTATGCATAAGATTCAAGCCAATCCTTCAGGGACTCGCAGCATTGAAGTCAGCGATGCCCACTTGAAAACAATAGAAAAGTACCAACTGTTACGGAATCTCGTTGACAGCAATGGAATTGTAAATGAAGATGTCCTGGATAAATTGAGATATAATATCCGCTCCCTGCTCGAATCAGAAGCCGGCAAGGACAAGAATCTCCTCGACCTTTGCCTTGACGTCGTCTACAACAACAACATGAAAGCCTTCGGACTCCAGAAACTGGTCGATCTGTATAAAAACTGGGAAACAAAACAGCAAACTTCCTGCGAAGACCCGCTGGATGTAACTGATTAAACAGACAAAAGAATTGGCTTATCAATTGACCGACTTCCTTCCGACAACCCGGAAGGAATGTGAATTGAGGGGATGGGATCAACTCGACGTGATCATCTTCTCAGGGGATGCTTACGTTGACCACCCGTCATTCGGACAGGCGGTCATCGGCCGCAGCCTGGAGGCAGCAGGTTATAAGGTAGCCATCGTACCCCAGCCCGACTGGCACGGCGACTACCGGGATTTCAAGAAACTGGGACGGCCGAGACTGTGCTTTGCGATTTCTCCAGGTGTCATGGATTCCATGGTGAACAAGTACACTGCGGGGAAACGGTTACGGTCCCAGGATGAGTACAGCCCTGACGGGCGCCATGACTGCAGACCTGAATATCCCACCATCGTCTACACCAGGATCCTCAAGCAACTTTTTCCGGATGTTCCTGTGGTCCTCGGAGGTGTGGAAGCCAGCATGAGAAGGCTCACCCATTATGACTATTGGCAGGACCATCTGCGGAAATGTATTCTCTGTGATTCCGGCGCTGACCTTATCCTGTATGGGATGGGACCGAAATCAATCATCGAGTTCTGCCATCAACTAGAGGATGGACGGCCGGTAAGATCCATCCATGACATCCCTCAGACCGTTTATCTGGCCCGTAAGGAGGATATTGACGGAGGGATTACGGATGAGGACATCGTGCTCCACTCCCATGAAGAGTGCCTGCGTTCAAAAAAGGCGGAAGCGGAGAACTATAAATATATCGAGGAGGCCGCCAACATGAAGCATGCCCACCGTCTGCTTCAGGGAGTCGACGGGGTCTATGCCGTGGTCAACCCTCCCTATCCTACGCTGACGACACCCGAACTGGATGCGTGTTTTGACCTGCCCTACACACGGCTGCCCCATCCGAAATACCGCGGAAAGGTCATCCCTGCTTACGAGATGATCAAGTTTTCCGTGAATATCCACCAGGGATGCTTCGGAGGATGCGCCTTCTGCACGATCTCTGCCCACCAGGGCAAATTTGTAGTGTGCAGGAGCAAGAAAAGCATCATGAGAGAAGTTGAACAAGTGGTACATTCGCCCGGATTCAAGGGATATATTTCTGACCTGGGAGGCCCTTCGGCCAACATGTACGGGATGCACGGCCGGAATGAGAAAGCTTGTGAGCACTGCAAACGCCCCTCGTGTATCAATCCTCAGATCTGCCCGAATTTGATTACAGACCATTCCAGGCTCCTGGATATTTACCACTCTGTGGATGCGTTACCAGAAGTCAAGAAGAGTTTTATCAGCAGTGGTATACGGTATGACCTGCTGCTCCATCAGAGCAAGGATGAAAAGGCCAATGAGTCCACCAGGCAATATACCCGGGAACTGATCACCAGGCATGTCAGCGGCCGGCTGAAAGTAGCACCGGAGCATACCTCTCCTCATGTTCTGAAACTCATGAGGAAACCGGATTTCAGTGAATTTTATGATTTCAAGCGGATTTTTGACCAGATCAATAAAGAAGCTGGACTCCGGGAACAACTGATCCCCTACTTCATCAGTTCGCATCCCGGATGTCATGAAGCGGACATGGCAGAACTAGCCGTCATCACCAAAGACTTGAACTTCCATCTGGAACAGGTGCAGGATTTCACGCCGACGCCGATGACGATCGCTACAGAAATGTGGTATACCGGATATGATCCGTATACCCTTGAACCGGTATATTCGGCAAAGACCCAGAATGAAAAGAAAGCCCAGCGGCAGTTTTTCTTCTGGTACCTGCCGGAGGAACGCCGCAATATAGAGCATGAGCTGCGCCGTATCGGCCGTGCAGACCTCATCGATCGTCTCTATCCTAAGGGGACCTATTCCCCCCAGAGCAAACCCTGCCATGTTCATTTCAATGACAGGCCCGTGGGCGGAGGATTCGAATGGAAAAAAGACCGTTCAAGAACGGATCAGGAGCACACCCATACCGGAGACCATCCCCGGCAGAACGGGAACGCGAAGAACTTCCGGACGACGAGGGAGAGCAGCAACCGTGCAGACCGCAGAGGGGAACGTATGACCAGGACAACGGCCAGGGGAGAAAATCATCATGAATATACTGGAAAGCAGAATAACAGGAAAGGAAAGTCAGGAAACTTGCGAAGATGGAATCGTGACCACCGATGATTTCATCGGTGTCATTGACGGCAGCACAAGCAAAACAGACTCACGCATCTCGGGGAAAGAAAGAAACGGACGCTACTGTATGCTCCTCATCTCTGACTTTCTCCGCCGTCTCCCCCGTGAAACTACAGTGGATGAATTCTGTGACGGGGTAACAGAAGTGATCAGAGGTCACTATTCCAGGGAAAGCATGGATCATCTTTCCGCTCATCCTGAAGACAGGATGACCGCAAGTGTTATCCTCTACAGCCGGTCACGAAATGAAATATGGATGATCGGTGACTGCCAGGGGATCATCAACCGCAGACTCCTGGAAAACAGCAAACCGGAAGAGAAGGAAATCGCCGGCAAACGGGTCTCGCTGATCCTTCACGGCCTGTCTCCGGAAGAGGCAAGGAAGGCCATCATCCCCGACTTGATCAAGGCGATGAGAGAAGGACAGAACAAGACTTATGCCGTCATTGACGGTTTCCCTGTTTACCGGAAGGGGATCATCGTCATCCCTTGTCCCTGTTCACCGGATACACAACTGGTGCTGGCCAGTGACGGCTATCCCTTCCTCCGCCCCACGCTGGAAGAAAGTGAACAACTGCTGGCACGCCAACTGGAGCAAGACCCGCAAAATCTCCGGACCTTCCTGGCAACCAAAGGGCTGAAGGCAGGCAACAAGAGCTTTGATGACCGTGCATATATCCGCTTCCGCCCGTAACCTGCCTGCCAGAGATGCAAGCCTCAACGGAAACGGTTCCGATGACGGGAACGATGAGGGGTCATGATGCCAAAGCCACCCGGACTGAATCCTTTGCCACGGGCAACCCCACGGTATTCTGACCATCTGCTCCGTATCCGGTTCACATAATCAACCGTTTCATCCCCTCTCATATATCCGTGTTTGACCACAGGATCATTATAAAACTGAGGCATGGTCAGGTTCAGGACAAACTCAGATACATTTCCCCAGCTATAAGGATTCCGCCCGAACTTGGAAGCCAGCGCCATGGCATCGCGGATATGCTGGTATCCCCCATTATAACTGGCCAGCACATAATAGCAGCGCTCGGCCGGATCAGGAATATCACTGAAACGTCCGCCCAATTCAGCCATATATTTTGCCGCAGCAGCCACATTAGCCTCAGGATCATGCAACTGCCCCATATCCAGCCCCAGGTGAGAGGCCGTCGAAGGCATGATCTGCATGAGTCCTTCAGCCCCCGCCCAGGAATGGGCATTAGGGTCAAAGCAACTCTCCTGATAGCACTGTGCCGCCATCAGCCGCCAGTCGATCCTGGCCATAGGAGCAAACATCTGGAAGTAGCCGTCATAGCGGGATATGATCCCCGCAGTAGGGTTGAGCATTGGAGAATAGACATGACGGACGATGCTCCGCGTGCTCAACAGGAAATTTTCCTCCCTTTTCGTTTTCGCAATCATCTCCGGTTTGAACCAATGGTTAAGTGAATCCGCCAGTTCCTTGTTGTCCTTGTTCACGGCCCACTGTGTCTTTGCCGAATCCATGCTCACTCCGCAAAAGAGAAGGTCTTTCTTTATTTTCTCCGGCAAGTTCCGGCTCAGGGGAACAGCGATGACATCACCATTGCCCTCAGCCAACTGGCGGATCATGTCTGTCGTATCCTTGCACACCTCGACCCGGAGGGAGACACCGAGATTCTGGGCGAACTGATCACACAGGAGATACTGGAGTCCCATACCTTTCCCCTGATAATCATAATAAGATTCAGGACCGGAAAGAGTAAGCATAATCATCTCGCCATTGTTCATGATGTCATCCAGTGAAAACCTTCTGCCCGGTGACGTCTCGGCACTCGTCCC
>DHOX01000060.1:95909-101560 GCA_002409785.1 Prevotella sp. UBA5379
GAATAGTGGAAATATAATCAATAAAATTTTTTTCATCATGCAAATCCGGTACAAAAATACAAATATTGTTGCAAATATGAACAAAAAAAGGTACTTTTGCATGAATTATATCAGAAAGTTAAACATGTTACGAATAGCTGTTCAATCAAAGGGTCGTTTATTCGACGACACGATGAACCTGCTCAAAGAGGCAGATATCAGAGTTACTGCATCCAAACGGATTCTTCTTGTCCAGGCAAATAATTTCCCCTTGGAAGTACTTTATCTAAGGGATGACGACATTCCTGAAAGTGTAGCGGACGGTGTGGCCGACATCGGCATCGTCGGAGAAAACGAATTTGTAGAAAGAAAAGAAAGGGCTCAGATCATATCCCGTCTGGGATTCAGCAAATGCCGCCTGAGCCTGGCCATCCCCAAAGAGGTCCATTACACCGGACTGCAATGGTTTGATGGCCGCAGGATTGCTACATCCTATCCGAATATTCTTCGTTCATTCCTGAAGAAGAACAATATCAGTGCCGACATTCACGTCATCACAGGTTCCGTAGAAATCAGTCCGGGGATCGGGCTGACCGACGCGATCTTTGATATTGTCAGTTCGGGTTCCACGCTGATGAGCAATAACCTGAAAGAGGTGGAAGTGGTCATGAAAAGTGAAGCGGTACTGATCGGGAACCGGAACATGGATGAAGAGAAACACAAGATCCTGGACGAAATGCTCTTCCGCTTCGCGGCCGTAAGGTCGGCACAAGGGAAGAAATACGTGATGATGAACTGTCCGAAAGAGAAGGTAGGTGCCATCACGAAAGTCCTACCCGGCATCAAAAGTCCGACGATCATCCCATTAGCTGACGAGGGATGGTGCTCTATCCACACCGTCCTCGACGAAGAGAGATTCTGGGAAATTATCGGTAAGTTAAAAGAATTAGGGGCTCAGGGCATACTGGTGACTCCGATAGAGAAAATGATACTTTAAGCATAATGAATATTATCAAATATCCCGCACGGGATTCCTGGGAAGAGATCGTCAAACGTCCCCACCTGGATGTTTCCCAACTGAATGCAACGGTCCGCGAGGTCCTGCAGGAGGTCAAAGAAAATGGTGACGAAGCGGTAAAACGCTATGAAGAGAAATTTGACCATGTCCTTCTCAAACAGTTGGCAGTTACGGAAGAAGAGAAGAAGGAAGCGGTGAAACATTGCTCGAAAGAATTAATGGATTCCCTGCAACTCGCACATCACAATATTGCCAGATTTCATGAAGCCCAGCAGTTCACCGGCAGCAAGATCGAGACGGCCAAGGGGGTTACCTGTTGGCAGAAAAGCGTGCCGATCGAGAAGGTCGGTCTCTATATTCCCGGAGGAACGGCCCCTCTTTTCTCCACCGTGCTCATGCTGGCCACGCCTGCCGTTATCGCGGGATGCGGGGAAATCATACTCTGTACACCTCCTGACAGGGAGGGAAAAGTGAATCCTGCCATCCTCGCTGCGGCCCAGATCGCAGGGGTGAGCCAGATCTATAAGGCAGGAGGAGTCCAGGCCATCGGCGCCATGGCTTACGGCACAGAGAGCATCCCCAAGGTCTACAAACTCTTCGGGCCTGGAAACCAGTATGTCATGGCTGCCAAGCAACAGGTGAGCCTGCACGACGTGGCCATCGACATGCCGGCCGGCCCGAGTGAGGTGTGTGTCATCGCTGACAAGGACAGTAATCCTGTATTTGTAGCAGCAGACCTCCTGTCTCAGGCTGAACATGGTATTGACTCCCAAGTCATGCTCATCACGGATTCAGAGGCCAACCTGGATAAAATTCAAAAGCAGATAACCACCCAACTTGTCCGACTGCCCAGAAAGGAAATCGCTTCAAAAGCACTTGACAATTCCCATTTCGTCCTTGTCCATGACCTTGACGAGGCCATTGACCTCAGCAATTGCTACGCTCCTGAGCATCTTATCCTGGCAGTCAGCAACTATGACGAACTCGCACGGAAGGTCATCAATGCCGGTTCTGTCTTCCTGGGAGAGTATGCCTGTGAAAGTGCAGGAGACTACGCCAGCGGGACCAATCATACCCTTCCCACACACCGTTATGCCCTGGCTTATAATGGAGTCAACCTGGACAGTTATAACCGTAAGATTACGTTCCAGCACCTTGACCGGCAAGGCATAGAAAGTATCGGAAAAAGTGTGGTATGCATGGCTGAGAATGAACAACTTGAAGCACATGCCAATGCCATGAGACTGAGGATACAGTCCATAAAGAAACAGGAAAGTGACTGATTATGAAGGATTTAAAAGACCTGTGCAGAGAGAATATATGGAATCTTGCGCCTTACTCCAGCGCGCGTAATGAATATGCAGGACATGAAGCTCATGTCTTCCTGGATGCGAACGAGAACCCGTACAATGCACCGTTTAACCGTTATCCGGATCCTCTCCAGCGCAACGTTAAGGAAGCGCTGAGCAAGGTAAAAGGCGTGCCGCCGGAGAACATTTTCCTGGGCAACGGGAGCGATGAGGCGATAGACTTGCCTTACCGTATCTTCTGCAGGCCGGGGAGGGATAATGTCGTCGCCATCGAACCGACCTACGGGATGTACAAGGTATGCGCGGATATCAATGATGTCGAATACCGGCCCGTCCTGCTTGACGAAGACTTTCAGATCACTGCCGGCAAACTCCTTGATGCCTGTGATGAAAACACCAAGTTGATATGGATCTGTTCCCCTAATAATCCAAGTGGAAATTTAATCCGGCGGGATACGATAGAAGGGGTACTGAAAAAATTCCAAGGCATCGTAATCGTCGATGAAGCCTATAGTGATTTCTCGTCAGAGAGTCCTCTCAGGAAGGAACTGGGACAGCACCCCAACCTCATTGTCCTCAATACGATGAGCAAGGCCTGGGGATGCGCAGCTATCCGCATGGGAATGGCCTTTGCCTCGCGGGAAATCATCGGCCTTTTCAATAAGGTAAAATACCCGTATAATGTCAATATGCTGACTCAAAGGCAAGCCCTGGAAGCCTTGAAGGATCCGTTTACCGTGGATAAATGGGTAAAGATCATCCTTCTGGAACGGGGGAAGATGATGCAGGCGGTCAAGGAACTTTCCATTTGTGAAAAGGTCTATCCCACAGAGGCAAATTTCTTCCTCACACGGATGACAGACGCCCAGTCCATCTATGATTATCTGGTCAGCGATGGGATTATCGTCCGGAACCGCACGAGGGTACGTCTTTGCGGCAACTGCCTCAGGATCACGATCGGCAAAAAGAGCGAGAACCAGGAACTGCTGGCTGCACTCCGGAAATATGCCGAGAAGAAGAATCCCGGCACCCTTCCTCCGAAAGAATAAGAGATCACCTCATTTCCCTCCGTACTGCCAGTAATACCAGTAAGTATTTCCATATGTGTCACGGATGGCAGCCTGCCGCTGGTACGGATTCGGATTCTGGCGTTCCAGGGTCTGATAATCCTGGAAATCAGCATCCATCACGGTAGAATGGTAAACGATCCGTGGCCTTGCACGATGGTGCGTGTAAAGGATGAGCGCTTCCCTGTAATGCTTGGGGATCACGCTGTCCAGATTATAGAACAGTCCGATGGTAGCGGCAAACGCATCCAGATTCTTATCCATCAGATAGGCTGTAAGGAGATAGTCTCCCGCGGCCTTCTTTGCGGAATGATGCCTGAAAGAGAAATTCAGGTAATGCAAGGGGGACATATACTGGACATAGCGCTTCCCCAGCCATAAGTAAACGGAATCCTGAGGATACATCATGCATTTCACACTCCTGTCATTGGGCAGCATGGCCTCACTTCCTCCTGTCACCGGTACCTCAAACATTTTTTCGCCCAATTTCCCTTCATGGGAAAGGGCTATAGCCCTGAGAAAAGTCAAACTGCTGTCCGCCTCGTCAATCCCTTCGGTAGCCTTCACGGCTCCCCTCCAGTCTCCTTTGATCAGGCAGGACTCGGCACGCATCCGGTGATGAAACACCTCATTGTTATTACTGAAAAAACCTACGCAAAGCATCATCGCCACCATCTCCAGCAGGTTCGTCCAGGTCAACTGGGAAAAAATCCCCGTAGAATTCATGTCCGGTTCAATGGTCTGGAATCCCCTGGCAAACATCACACACAGGACATACAGGATCAGGACTAAGGGGAACACCCATATCCAGGCCCCGAAAGAAAAGCCCTGGTCAATGTGGGGGCTGACATCCGTTATGAAGATCAACAGGAGGAACGACGGCAGGTAGGTTAAGGCGTGGGTCCGCTTCCTCAGTCGTGCAACGGCGAAAACGCCGACCTGGACAAGATATAATATACCGGTGATGAGGATCGCTCCCAATATCCGATTATAGTGTGTTCGTCCCCCGGAAAGTACATGCTGCTCTACTGCCAGGATGTCATTCTGATAGAAGAACAGATAACAGAAAGTGAAAACCATGAAAACAATAGTACAGATCACCATCATGATCACTGTGCTATTTTTACTCCTTCTCATCATCTAAATATTTATAGCAATTGATCACATTTTCTTAAGCACTAGCGCAGAACGGGAAGGGATATACAGTTTCAGCCATTCCTTATTCTGACTGGCATAGAGCGGATCATAACTCGTCAGGTGCTTCATTGCATCATCATTCCGCCCATCGCCCCCGAAGGCCTGACTGTCCGTGTCAAGCACCACCTGATAGTCCCCCTTGGGAACCAGGAAACCATAGTCAGTGAAAGAACGCGTGGGAGAGAAATTAAAGACGAAGAGCAGGTCTCCTCTCATAAAAGCCAGGATCTGATCTTTGTCCTGATGCCAGATTTCTTTCACGGGGGTCCGGATAAAATCAGGCTCCCCCTTTACCACCTCCAGCATCTCCCGGTCAAAATCACCCAGGTAATGATAGCATAAACCCTGGTCATCCACGAGATGCCATTGCCTGCGGGCATACTTATAGCTCCAGCCATTACCTTCACGGGGGAAGTCAATCCATTCCGGATGTCCGAACTCATTCCCCATAAAATTCAGATAACCGCCATTCATGGCTGAAAGGGTCACCAGACGGATCATCTTATGAAGCGCAATGCCCCGGTGTACCGTTTCATTCTCGTCACCAATCCGGAAATGCCAGTACATGTCCGCATCGATCAGACGAAAGATAATGGTCTTATCCCCCACGAGAGCCTGGTCATGGGATTCACAATAAGAGATGGTCCGCTCATCCGAGCGGCGGTTCTTCACCTCCCAGAAAATACTGCTCGGTTTCCAGTCTTCATCGCGTTTCTCCTTGATGATCTTGATCCAGAAATCAGGAATATTCATGGCCAGCCGGTAATCGAAGCCATAGCCGCCGTCCTCAAACTTTGCGGCAAGGCCGGGCATGCCGCTGACCTCTTCGGCAATCGTAATGGCATGAGGGTTAACCTCATGGATCAATTGATTGGCCATCATCAGGTAGCAGATGGCGTTATCATCCTCATGGCCGTTAAAATAGTCACCATAATTCGTGAAGGCCTCTCCCAGTCCATGATTGTAATATAACATTGAGGTCACGCCGTCAAAGCGGAAACCGTCAAAATGAAATTCTTCCAGCCAGTATCTGCAGTTGCTCAACAGGAAATGAATGACATCATCCTTCCCATAATCAAA
>DHOX01000060.1:101791-109947 GCA_002409785.1 Prevotella sp. UBA5379
CCCAGTCCCTCGACTTCATTCTTGACCGCATGGGAGTGTATGATGTCCATGATTACGGCCAGTCCCGCCTGATGAGCCGCGTCTATCAGCGCCTTCAACTCCTCAGGTGTGCCGAAGCGCGAACTGGGAGCAAAGAAACTGCTCACATGGTATCCGAAACTCCCGTAGTAAGGATGTTCCTGAATGGCCATGATCTGAAGGCAGTTATAACCATCCTTGATGATTCTCGGAAGGACATTATCCTTGAATTCCGTATAGGTGCCCACCTTTTCTGCATCCTGGGACATCCCTATATGACATTCATAGATCAACAAAGGAGAAGTTGTAGGTATGAATTTTTTCTTCTTCCACACATAGCGGCGCGGATGCCATACCTGTGCGGAAAATATTTTTGTCTGGTCGTCCTGGACGACCCGTTGTGCCCAGGCGGGGATCCGCTCTCCTTCCCCTCCGTCCCAGTACACATGCATCTTATACAACTGGCCATGGCTGACGGCATTCTCAGGAAGATGAAGTTCCCAGTTTCCGGTTCCCTCAAGACGGGTGCAGCGATAAGCATCCGTCTCCTTCCATCCATTGAAATCGCCCACCAGGCAGATGCCCGTTGCATGAGGAGCCCACTCACGGAACACCCAGCCGTCAGCAGACTTATGGAGTCCATAATAGTCATAACCGTCAGCAAAGTCGCGGAGCGACATCCGGCCGTCCTGCGTCAACTGGTTCAGTTTCCATACCGCATGATCGTGTCTTCCACTGATCGCGCCGGCATAAGGTTCCAGATATGGATCATTCTTTATAATTCCCATTTCAGGTTTCTCCGTTTTATTTATCATGATGATTGATTAATTAAGATAATCACATAAAACATTAGTCATGACAGATCAGTTTTCCTTCACCCCATGATGATAGGTTCCCTGAGCCGTTATCTGACCATTACTATTTTTTTCCACGTATTTGCCGTCCTTTTGTCCATTGACATAATTACCTTCAAAGCGTGTTCCATCCTTGTTTACCTCCACAGCCGGTCCATTGGGCTGGCCATCCTTATACACCCCTCTGAAAGTATTACCATTGGCATAGTGGATGAAGACCTCTCCATCCACCTTGCCCTTGCTGAACTGGCCCTCAAACACATCCTTGTTTTTCTTAATCAGTTTGCCGGTCCCGTCCTGGACATCATTTTTCCACTGGCCCGTATACAGGTCACCATTGTTCCACCGCATGGTACCCTGTCCATCCTTCATTCCTTCCTTGAACTGGCCGGTGTACTGGTCACCATCTGAATAGGTGAAGATGCCCTGTCCGGTCCGTTCGCCCTGTACATAATCTCCCTCGTAGCGATCACCATTCTGAAACTTATATACCCCTTTGCCGTTCTGAATATCATTCTGCCAGTCTCCGGTATACACGTCACCGTCGGAATATTTATAGGTTCCCTTTCCGTTGCGCATGTTATCAGCCCACATCCCGTCATAGGTAGAGCCGTCGCCCCAGTTGAAGAACCCCTTGCCTTCCTTCTCGTCATTCTTCCATTGTCCGCGGTAGAACGCTACCGTAGAGAAGGTGTAGGTTCCCCTTCCCTGGCGCTGGTTATGAACCCAGTCACCATCGTAGCGGTCCCCATTATAGTAATACATGACACCGTGGCCCTGCTGGAAGTTCCGGAACCAGAGGCCGGCATATTTGTTATTATTGGCAAAATAGAAAGTCCCCTTCCCATGCTGCTGGTCCTGGAACCATTGCCCCTCATATTTCTCACCATTGCTGAAGGTGTAGACGCCATACCCCTGGCGCCTGCCCTTGACATACTCCCCTTCATAGGAATCACCGTTCTTGTAGAGGGTGTTCCCTTTTCCATAAGGTTTCCCGCCTGACATCTCACCCTTATACATCCCCCCATCACGGGTCGTACAAGAGCCTAATGTAATCTTCTGAGCACTGATTGCTAACGGAATAAGCACGAATAATAATGTCAGTATCTGAGTTTTAAAGTTCATGGGGAAATGCTTTGATAACATCTACAAAGATAGTTAATTCCCATCTAACTACCAAATTATTTGGAAAAATTAAGGAAGAGGATCCCCCCGCGATTCAATCCGGGAACTTATTAAAAATCTCCCTCGCGAGAAGGATCAATGCTGGTCACCACCAAAGCCTTGACCGTATGGGAATCTATCCGGAAACGGTTATCCGTACGTTTTCCGACCACCCAGAGGATCTTCCCGGCAGCATCCACCAGCACTAATTGCCGCTGCTTCTCAAAAAGATTGCATTTTAGATCCGTCAGGAAGTCACTTACCAGCCGGCTCCCCTGCATTCCGAAAGGGACAAACCGGTCACCGGGATGATAAAGGCGGAGCGTCAAGGGGAATTCAACCTTCCCGGCATCCAGTGTGGCGGCATCACTGTCCTTGGATATTACAGGCCGGGCATAAGCGATCCGCAGTCTCCGGTCCGCCAGCACATAAGTCCCCGGCTCAGGGATCCGCAGGTCCTTCAGGGGTTGTCCAGGCAGGGGCTGGATCACGATCTTACCTCTGTCCAGTAAGAGCTCATGGGTTTTCGAGCGCCACACCTTCCCGGACTTGTCCAAGGATTCATAGATCTCCTCGGCCTGGAAGCCGCTGAAGCCATAAAGGTAAATCATCGTGTAGAGCAGCAACTCAGGAGAAGGGAATGCCAGGATGCTCTGTACGGTGATCACGGCAGAGGCATCCTTGATCGTCTCATCCCCCATCTCCTGGGGCAGATAGAGTTCGATGCCTGACTTCAAGGAGATATAATTGTTGATATAATGTTCCAGCGCATGCACGGCCATTCCCGCATACCGGGCCGTCCTGGCCACGTTCTCCTTAACGGCAGGATTGATCTTTTCCAGCGCAGGGATAATATCCAGGCGCATCCGGTTACGGGTTACGTCATCAATGAGGTTCGTGCTGTCGATGACAAAGTCCTGGCCGATGGAGCTGAGGTACTGCTCGATGTCAGAACGGCTCACGCCAAGGAGAGGACGGATCAGATAGCCCTGTTGTGGAAGAATGCCTTCCAGGCCCTTCAGTCCCGTTCCTCGCAGGAGGTTCATCAGCACCGTCTCCACGGAATCATCCTGGTGGTGAGCGACGCAGATGCCCGCAGCTCCGATGGCCTGTCTCAGTTTTTCAAAATACGGATAGCGGAGTTCGCGGGCGGCCATCTCGATGCTCACCCTGTGCAGGGCAGCATAAGTACGGGTATCAAAATGCGTCACGTGAAAGGGGACATGAAAGGACTGACAAAGGTGGCGGCAAAAGGCCTCATCCCTGTCCGACTCGTCACCCCGGAGGCGGAAATTACAATGTACCGCCTCGATCTGATAGTCCAGATCTGCCAGCACCCTCAGCAAAGCGACACTGTCCGGTCCTCCGGACAGAGCCACAAGGTATAACCGCCCTTTCTCCATCAAATGCTGATGAGCAATAAAACGGGCAATGCTCTTATCAAACTCCCTGCGATCCAATATCAGTCCTCCTGTAAACCCTGTTCTCTCAAAAACCTCTCCGCCCTTTTCAGGTCTTCCGCCGTGTCTATTCCGACCGTATCCACCTCCGTCATTCCGACCTTGATATGATAGCCGTTTTCCAGCCACCGGAGTTGTTCCAGGCTCTCCGCCTTTTCCAGTCGTCCCTGTGGCAGCCGCGTGATCTCCTTGAGGACCTGCCGCCGGTAGGCATAAATGCCCAGATGCTTCAAGAAAGGATAATCCTCCAGCCATTCAGTCCTCTTCTTATTCCGGATAAAAGGTATAACGCTGCGGGAAAAATACAAGGCAAAACCGTTACGGTCGAGGACGATCTTCGGAGAATTCGGATTCTCCACCGCATCCATGGAGGTGAACCGCTTCCCTAAGGTAGCGATCTCCGTGGCCGGGTCATCAAAGCACCGGCAGACCGCTTCGATCTGACTCTGCCGGATAAAAGGCTCATCCCCCTGGATGTTGACGATCACCTCCCAGTCGCCGCCGATCTTTTCCATCGCCTCCTCCACGCGATCCGTGCCCGTCTGGTGGTCCGCCCTTGTCATGACGACCTTTCCGCCGAAGGCCTGGACGGCCTGGCTGATGAGGATATTGTCCGTAGCCACATAGACACACGGCAATGATTTTGCCACCTGCTCATAGACCCGCTGGATAACGGTCTTGCCCCCCAGGACGGCCAGGGGTTTACCCGGAAAACGGGTAGAGGCATACCGTGCCGGAATAATTCCTAAAAATTTCATCATCTGTTTAGTGACTTAAATGCTCCATGATCATCGTCCGGTTATTCCACATACAGGACAAATCCTTTCAGGTACTCGCCTTCAGGATGATAGATATTGATAGGATGGTCAGCCGGCTGATGCAACTGGTGCAGGATGCGGACACGGCGGTGTGCCTGCGCTGCCGCCGTGAACACAGCGGCCCGGAACTGGTCCTTGTTCACGGCCTGTGAACAACTGAAAGTAAAGAGGATCCCGCCCGGTTCTATCCGCTGAAATCCTTTGAGATTTAACCGGATATATCCTTTGAGGGCATTGTGCAGCGCCGAGCGGTGCTTGGCAAATGCCGGGGGATCAAGGATGATGAGGTCATACTTTTCATCATGCCCTTCCAGAAATTTAAAGGCATCTTCATTGAAGGCCTCATGCCGCTGGTCACCCGGGAAATTCATTTCAACATTCGACCTGGCCAACTCGATAGCCTTGGCCGAGCTGTCCACGGAGTGGACGAGTTTAGCCCCGCCCCTCATGGCATAGACGGAAAAGCCTCCGGTGTAGCAGAACATATTCAGGACGGACCGTCCACGGGAATATTTCTCCAGCAAGGAACGGTTATCCCGCTGGTCGATGAAGAAACCGGTCTTCTGGCCCTTCAGCCAGTCGATATGAAACTTCAGGCCATTTTCTATGGCTACATTATCTGCATTGCCGCCGGAGAGGAATCCGCTCTCCTCTTCATACTTGTCACGCAAGGGCAGCGTAGCCTCACTCTTGTAAAAGACGTTCTCAATGCGGGAGCCCATCACCTCGAGTAAGATCCTGCAAATCGTCTTCCGGCAACGGTGCATGCCCACCGAATGAGCCTGCATCACTGCCGTCTTGCCATAGCAGTCGATAATCAGTCCGGGCAGGTTGTCGCCCTCGCCGTGAACGAGACGGAACGTGTTCCCCCGGGGATTGTCGGCGATGCCGATGGCTACCCGCATCTTCAAGGCGGATTCAAGCCTTGAGCGCCAGAATTCATCATCTATCGGACGGTCTTCAAAACGGAGGACACGGACGGCGATACTCCCCGACTGATAATGTCCCAGGGCGATGAAAGTGCCCTCGCTGGTGACCACTCTTACGACATCCCCCTCCTCAATGCCTGCATCCTTATGACTGATTGCTCCTGAAAATATCCACGGGTGAAAGCGCTTCAGACTCTCATCCTTACCTTTTTTCAGATATACTTGCTTATACTCTTCCATATCAAATTTCTTTCGTCAAATGTACGGAGACAGAAGTTTCTCCCGCTGTTGATGCACTCGTCTGCTCCAACGTCACCGGGGAAACGGGAACGACCGGATCAGGGACCTTAACCAACTTATAATCATGTGTCTTCATCAGCCTTTCCATCTCCTCATACAGGTTGATGCAGGTCCACGCATCGGTAGCCGCATACATCTTCTGGGCATCTTTCAACTGATCGGCGGCCCAGTTGGTAAGCCTTTGCGACTTGCTGATCTTCTGGTGAAAGATGTTGGCATAAAGTTTCTGAAGACTTTTGTCCTCTATGCCCAATTCCGGCGCAATATTCTGCAGATCGATGAAATAGCCAGGCTTAAACTTCTCCCTGCGCTGCAGACTCAAGATGTCATCATGCCAGGAAAGGCCGACCTTCGGGACGCTGGTATCTTCCAGGAACCTGATAATTGCAGGAGTCATCCCCGTCATGTTCAGGCGGAAGAGGAAGCAGGTATCATGGGTTGAAACTTGCAAGAGAGAGACCTTATAGCTTTGTCCCTGCTTGAACACGGGTTTTGTCTCTGTATCAACTCCCAGAAGATCACTATCCAATAAATAATCGACGGCTGTATCAATATCAGCCTCAGTAAAGATAGTAATGATCCGTCCCGGGAAACTGACCTTCGGCAAAGTACCTATGGCATGTTTATCAAATTTACTATATATAATTTTCTTCATCATCGAATCTTACAATTTGCAAATTTAGAAAAAAGTTATGAATTTGTAACTGCCTTTAGAAGTTTTTCTTTATTTTTGCAACTAAATAAAAAGAGAAGCATTTTAAAATGGCACAGAAAAAAGCTGAACCAAAATCGGGGAAAACGATCAGGAAAACCAGAAAGCAAAATAAATACACAGATCACTATAAAGTGGACTTTTTCTTGGGGCTCATCCTCTTTTTCTTTGCGGTATATATCATCATTGCCATGGTATCATACCTTCTTACAGGGACAGAAGACCAGAGCATCCTGGAGAATATGCGCTCAGGGGAATGGATGAATCCCAATCACGAGTTTGTCAATTATTGCGGTTCTCTTGGAGCAATCCTCTCCTATTTTCTGATTACTGAGAATTTCGGTTTCCCTGCATTTCTGATTCCTCTTTTCCTGATATTGGTAGGATTCCAGTTGATAAGGGCTTATCATCTCCGCCTGTGGCAATGGTTTTTCGGGATGGCCTTCACGATGATCTGGTGCTCTGTGACCTTCGCCAAGTTTCTCACGCCGGTCATGGGGAGCCTTTTTTTCAACCCCGGCGGGGAACACGGGCTATTCTGTGTCCAGAAATTAGAGGGAATGGTGGGTCCTCCCGGACTGACCGTTATCCTGATCGTCACCGCCATTGCCTTCCTGACCTACCTGACCACGGAGACCATCACCGTGGTCGTAAAGATCCTCCATCCTTCCAAATACCTGAAAGTTCCTTTTTCCATCACCAATGGGCTGAAAGCCAATCCGGCCGAAGAGGAGGAGCTCTCTGACCAGAACCTGTATGGAAAGGATGCAGAAGAAGATGGTGAGAGTGATCGCGATGGTGAGCCCTCCAATCCGGAAGGTGAGACCACGCTGAAGAATGGGGTCATCGACTTGAATGAAAAAGACCGGGAAGAAGAAAACGCTGCAGGATCTGCTATCCCCGCAACCCCTCCGGACCTGTCTGAAGACGCCGCGGGCACCGGTCTTCCGCCCTCTCCCCTGACCACCGGGACTCCCTCCTACCTTGCTTCCCAGCGGGCAGCACGACTGAAGGAAGAAGAGGAGGCAAGCAAAAATGTAGGGATGGAAATAGAGATCGCAAAAGAAGGTGACCGGGCCACAAAGAGAACTGTCAATAACGAAAACATTCTCAAGACCCCTATTAATCCCCGTGAACCTTTCACGAATTACAAGTATCCCACCCTTGACTTACTGAAGAAATACGGGGATGAGGAAAAGCCTTATATTGACGAACAGGAGCAGATCGCCAACAAGAACCGGATCTCGGAAGTGCTCCACAACTTCGGTGTTGAAATCCGGTCGATCAGGGCAACGGTAGGCCCGACCATTACCCTCTATGAGATCCAGCCTGCCGAAGGAGTGCGCATCTCGAAGATCAAGAACCTGGAAGATGACATTGCCTTGAGCCTTTCGGCACTGGGCATCCGTATCATTGCCCCTATACCGGGGAAGGGCACCATCGGCATTGAGGTCCCTAATGCCAAGCCGAATATCGTTTCGATGGAGAGCATCCTGAATTCCAGGAAGTTCCAGGAGACAAAGATGGAGCTCCCCCTGGCCTTAGGCAAGACCATCACCAATGATGTGTTCATGGTCGACCTGGCCAAGATCCCTCACCTCCTCGTGGCAGGGGCTACGGGCCAGGGAAAATCGGTAGGCCTGAACGCCATGATCACCTCTCTGCTTTACAAGAAGCACCCCAACGAGTTGAAATTTGTCCTTGTGGATCCTAAAAAGGTGGAGTTCTCCGTCTATACGAAGATCGCCAAGCACTTCATGGCTGTCGTGGACGAAGAGGATGAACCGATCATCACGGATGTCACGAAAGTCGTCAGGACCCTCAACTCGCTCTGCAAATTGATGGATCACCGTTATGATCTGTTGAAAATGGCGGGGGCAAGGAATATCAAGGAGTACAAC
>DHOX01000060.1:110191-126725 GCA_002409785.1 Prevotella sp. UBA5379
GTAGTCGTCATCGATGAGTTTGGCGACCTGATCATGACGGCAGGCAAAGAGATCGAACTTCCTATCGCCCGTATCGCACAGTTGGCCAGGGCGGTAGGCATCCACATGATCATTGCTACCCAAAGGCCCACGACGAACATCATCACCGGTAATATCAAGGCCAATTTCCCGGGGCGGATAGCGTTCAAGGTCGCTGCTGCCGTCGACTCCAAGACGATCCTGGACAGAAGTGGGGCGAATCAGTTGATCGGCCGCGGGGATATGCTCTACGTCAACGGCAACGAGCCGGTCAGGGTGCAGTGTGCCTTCGTGGACACTCCGGAGATAGAGCGCATCAACGATTATATCGCCTCCCAGCCCGGCCCCGTGGAGCCCATGGAACTGCCGGAGCCGGACGACAAGAACGAGGCTGATGACAGCAGTCTCAAGACCCGTTCCCTGGATCCTTATTTCGAAGAAGCCGCACATACCATCGTCCTGTCCCAGACAGGAAGCACGAGCATGATCCAGCGCCGCTTTTCTATCGGCTATAACCGTGCCGGACGACTGATGGACCAACTCGAGGCTGCCGGCATCGTGGGAACGGCACAGGGCAGCAAGCCGCGTGAGGTACTCGTACAGGATGAGAACCAACTGAACACGATTCTCGCCCAGATCAGGGGATGAACGGCTTCAGATAAAAGGGGCAACATCACCCGCCCCCACCAAAGTTAGGATAAGGAAATCAAACATCTTAAGAATATGAAAAAGCTCTCTTTTTTATTTTTTTTCTTCCTGTTCGCCTGCACCATGCAAGCCCAGACAGCCACCCAGGTCCTGGACCGGTGTGCTTCTGTCATCGGACGTAAGAGTGGTGCCAGCGCATCGTTCAGGATGTCTTCGGCCAAGTACGGCTCCACTGACGGGACCATTGCCATCAAAGGTGACAAGTTCCGCGCCACCACCCCTCAGGCGATCGTCTGGTATAACGGGAAGACACAATGGAGCTACATGAAAAGGACGCGTGAAGTGAACATCAGCAACCCTACCCAGGCGGAGCAGATGTCCATGAATCCCTATACTTTCATCCATATCTACAAGACAGGGTACCGCACCTCTCTCCGGAGATCGGGAGCGGACTATATCGTCCACCTCACTGCCGTGAACAAGAAGCGGACCATTCAGGAACTCTACCTGACGATCAGCCGGTCCAGCTATATCCCCAGCAGGGTACGCATGAGACAAGGGAAAGTATGGAGCACGATCACGGTAAGTCACTTCAGGGGAAAGGACCTGCCTGACGCTATATTCACCTTCAGGTCCAAGGATTATCCTCAGGCTGAAGTCATCGATTTACGCTGACGCCTACTGGCAGATCCATCCCAGGCAGTACGGCTCCGTCCCTGACGGGAGGAGGGGTGCCGCTGGTGCCGGTCATTCCCCTTCGACTGCCCTGCATGAATCCATTATCCTGAATGCAAAAGACCAACATAAACAGA
Organism: Prevotella sp. UBA5379; assembly: GCA_002409785.1. Lineage (GTDB taxonomy): Bacteria > Bacteroidota > Bacteroidia > Bacteroidales > Bacteroidaceae > Prevotella. Next base: position 111,670 of record DHOX01000060.1, read on the forward strand.
AGACTTTCCATTTATAAAGAACTCCTCCACCACCGCCAACTGGCCGAGAAGCGGAGTTTGTTCCATGGAAAGAACCAGGCAGCAAAAATAGCACTGGCTATTGTGGGGATCATCATCTTCATCTATCTTATCTTCCTCGCTGTTTCGCTGGCGTTAGCCGTATCGAAAGATCCGGGCCTTTCTCCTGCGGGGACCTTGTTCAGCCTTGCCCCCTTCCTTCTTACGGTCGACTTCCTCCTGCGTTTTGCTCTCCAGCAGACCCCCGCGCAGATGATCAGGCCTTACAGTCTCCTTCCTCTCCCTCGTCACGCCTGCATAGAGAGTTTCCTGCTCTCCAATCTGCTGAGTGCAGGCAACTTTGTCTGGCAGGCCATGATTATCCCCTATACACTGATGGCCATCCTGCCACGTGAAGGCATACTCATGGCAGCAGGAACGGTCCTGGCCTATCAGTTTATCATCTGGCTGTCCAGTCAATTCTACCTTCTGGTCAGGACACGGATGGAGGACTCCCTCCTCTGGCTGCTTCTCCCCCTGGTCCTGATTGCCGTCCTGATGCTGCCCGCCTATGCGGGGACAGGACGGGGATGGGAGCAGTATCTTACCTTCTATTCGTTGATCGGCAATCATCTCGCCAGACTGAACGGACTGTACTGGCTGGGGCTGATCGCCGGTTTTGTGCTCCTCTTCTTCCTCAACCGGAAAGAACAGGAGAGCCACGTGATGAAAGAATTATCCCGGCAGGACACGGGATCCCCCCATAAGGCAAGAAAATATCAATTCCTCGATCGTTTCGGGATGGCCGGGACAGCCATCCAGTTAGAGTTTAAATTGATCTTCCGCAATAAAAATCCCCGGAAGACCTTCTATTCCGTCATCTTCTATATCCTGCTTAATTTTATCTTATACCTGAGTACCGGCCTGGCAGGGAAAAGCGGCACCCTTAACTGGAATGCGAATTTCTGGTGCTTCATCTGCTTCATCATCCCGGGAAGCATACTGTCCTCCCGTCTGATGGGCTATGAAGGCAACTATATCGATTTCTACATGGTACACAAGAACAACCTGTACCAGTTGCTGCTCACCAAATATTACTGTTATGGCTGTCTGCTCTGCCTATCCGTAGCTGTTTCACTCATCGCCCTTCTTATGGGCAGGTGGAGTCTGCTGATGATCATTGCCTATACCCTCTACACCGCAGGTCCCAACAACCTCATGATCCTGCATGCTGCCATCCTCAATGACCAGACCATACCACTGAACACCAGGCTCACCAGCCGGACGAGCAACAGCTACAACTATGTCATCCTCCTGTTCCAGTTGGGTGCCATACTCATGCCCGTCATCATCCTTGCCCTCTTCAATGCACTTTTCAACCCCGCGACGGCTTACTGGGCACTCCTTCTCTTCAGCATCCCTTTTATTCTCAGCCACAAATGGTGGATCCGGCAAATCTGCAGGAAGATGATGAAGCGGAAATACGAGCACCTGGAGAACTTCAGGGCCTCCAGATAAAGTCAAGAGGGGTCTCACGCTTCACGGGAGAGAGACTATTCCCTTTGGAATTTCTGCAGTTCCTCATAGAGGCTCTGTACCGGCAGTCCCATCACATTATAGTAGCTGCCCTTCAATCCCTTGCAGCCAATATATCCGATCCATTCCTGTATGCCATAAGCACCCGCCTTGTCATAAGGGGAATAACGGGTGATATAATAAGAGATCTCCTCCTCCGTCAAGACCTTGAAAGCCACTTCCGTGGACACGGAGAAATGACGCTGCTGCCGTAGTGTGGTCAGGCATACTCCTGTCACCACCTGATGCTGCCTGCCGCTGAGCCGGTGAAGCATCGCCCGGGCCTCATCAGCATCCCTGGGTTTGCCCATGACCGTCCCGTCGCAGATGACCACGGTATCGGCCGTGATCACCAGGTCCTCAGCACTGATCATTTCCAGGTAGGCCGCCGCCTTTTCTACAGCAATATATTCCGGGACTCTCACCGCCTCCAGCTGACTGGGATAATTTTCCTTGACACCGGGGATGACACGGACTTCAAAAGGGAGGTCCAGTCCGGCAAGGAGTTCTTTTCTCCGCGGGGATCCGCTCGCTAATATGAGATGATATTTAAAAGGTTGCATCTGTTTCATTTCTTCATTTTCTTAAAGTTTCCTTACGGCTCCTCACCAGCCAAAGGCTTTCTCGTCCCTCATCCACTTGCCCTGGGCACGCAGGACCTGTTCCAGAACCTCCCTGCCACATCCGTCCCCGCCCTCACGGGAACAGATATAAGTAGAGATCTCCTTGATCTCCGGCGCAGCATCGTGAGGGCAGCAAGCACACCCACAGCAGCGCATCACCTCATAGTCTGGCAGGTCATCGCCCATATAGAGCACCTCTTCATCCCGGAGGTGGTATCTTGTCAGGAGGGATTTGTACTCCTGGATCTTCACAGACGCATTCATGATCACGTCCTGCACGCCGAGGCGCTCATACCGGAGCCGGACAGCCGTCGTGTTCCCTCCCGTAAGGATCGCCTCGCGCAGTCCCATCTTCACTGCGAGTTGAATGGCATAGCCATCCCTGATGTTCACGGTCCGCAACGGTTCCCCGTCACCGGCCATCACGATGGTCTGCCGGGACAGCACGCCATCCACGTCAAAAACCACCATCTTTATTTTCTTCAAATCATAATTGATCATGGTCTCTGCTTTTTTATGTCCATACGATGGATGCTTAAAGACATCCGTTCATAAATATCCTTGAGCAGAGGATCCCCCTTGAGCAATGCAGCCTGGGCCCTGATCACGTTCTCGTCAAAGCGCACGGCAGGCCCTGTCTGAGCCTCAGAGGGGGTCAGTTGGTGAACTTTCCGTGCGGTCTCATCAATCAAAGGCAGCATGACATCAAAAGGGATATGATGTGAGGAAAGGATTTCCGAGGACACCGCATAACAATGGTTGACAAAATTACAGGCAAAGACGGAAGCCAGATGCAGGTATTTACGATCCTGGGAGGAAAGTTCATAGACGCGGCCGGACACCGACTCTCCAAGTGTCCGCAGGACCTGAAGGGTCAACTGATCATTACTTTCTATGAAAATCGGAATCTCGGAAAAGGAGACATCCCTGTTTTTTGAAAAGGTCTGCATAGGATAAAACACGCCATAATGCAGGGCCATCCCCTGAAAAATGGTCAAGGGCATCGAACCGGCAGTATGCACGAACACTCTCCCCTCACGGCCCTTGCACAAGGAGGGGATCAGATCACCTAACACACTGTCCTTCACCGCCAGGATGTAAATATCTGCATCCCTGCGGACCTCTCCCAGATCGGTCGTCGGCGCCCCGCCGGCTAGGGTGGCCAGTGTGGAGGCAGACTCCATCGTCCGACTGTAGACCTGTACTATATCATGCCCTGCCTTCAGCAAGGCCTTAGCTAACTGTGTTGCGAGATTACCCGCACCAATAAATATTATCTTCATATTATCTGCAAAGATACTAATTTAAAGCAGAACACATTGACCATAAACTCATTTTTATTAATCTTTAGCTTATGGGTGCATACGGGGCCGCCCCCCTGCCGAAAACACAAAAAGATCCCTCACACAGGAAATATGCGCCTGCATACGGATTTACAGAATATATTTTTCCGTCAATCCTGATCCTTGTTCTCTTTTTTTTTATATCTTTGCATCAAGCGAAAGACCAATGAAAGGTATCCATATCAGAATTATTCAGAAAAGTGACCAACTGCCCGGAATGAAGGCAGACAACTTTTTTCATAGTCCCGAGTTATTCCGCATTACGGAACAGACCCCGAGGACAACTCCCTATATGGTCGTCGCTGAAGATGAAAGTGGAAAATGCATCGCTCACCTGCTGGCAATGATCCGCAGGCGGGGTACCCTGATCCCACCTTTCCTGTATGCCAACGGCCGCGTTTACGGCCAGGGAGAATATGATGATTCCGTACAGAATCCGGAAGAAATCTTCAGGATGATGCTGGAAGCCATCACGCAGAAGCTCCGGCGCCATCTGTGCTTCTACATCGAGTTCTCCGAAGTGCGTCCGAAGATGTTCGGCTATCGGATGTTCCGGCAGTGCCATTACTTCCCCGTCCACTGGCAGGAAGTGCACAACTCTCTCCACAGCAGGAATCCGGAGGAACGGCTTTCGAAGAAAACCCGTCAGCGCATCAAGAAAGCCTATGCGCAGGGGGTTGAGACCCGCACGGTACAATCCGTCGAAGAAGTACACCTTTTCTACAAACTCCTCAAAGGGTTCTACCGCATCAAGCTCCGCCGCCTGATTCCTCCCGAGAAGCAATTCCTGGAACTGAACCATTATGAGAAGGCACAGATATTCGTGACCCTCTACCATGGCAGGATGATCGGCGGGAGTGCCTGTGTCTATTCAGAAGGAAATGCTTACCTGTGGTACCTGGCTTCTAAACGGAAGTCCTATCCCACCCTTCACCCGAATACGATGACAATATGGTATGCCATCAAGTATGCCTATGAACACCATTATGCCCACATCTTCTTCATGGATGTAGGCCTGCCTTTTAAAAAGAATCCCTTCCTTGACTTCATATTGAAGTTTGGCGGCAAACCCGTCGCCCGTTACCGCTGGTTCCGGTTTTCCATTTCGTGGATCAACCGACTGCTCGGATGGTGGTTCAAAGAGTAGCGTGGAACAGCACATCCGTTATGCGCCTTCGGGCCACTTCAGGTTTCAAAGCCTCCTCCAGGGGGCAGTCAGGCGGATTGATACAGATCACCTGGGAAAAACCTGCATGGAGCAATCCTTTCAAGTCAGTGACCTGCCCTGCAATCAGCACGACAGAAACCGGATGAGACCGGGCATGACGGAGAATGCCCATGGGTAATTTCCCCATCAGTGTCTGGCGGTCTGCCTTCCCTTCTCCGGTAATCACGACATCTGCATCCCTGAAGAGATCATCGACCTTCAGGATATGGAACAATAAATCCGTCCCGTTCCTTCTCTCCGCGCCCAAATACTGCATAAAGGCATACCCCAGGCCACCGGCAGCGCCGGCACCCGGAAGGGCAGAATCATCATATCCATAATGACGTGCCGACAGGGTAGCGAAGGTCCTCGCACGCCGGTCCAGCAGGGCGACCATTTCCGGTGAAGCGCCCTTCTGAGGACCGAAGACTGCAGCCGCTCCCTGATCACCATACAAGGGATTGTCTACATCACACGCTAAGATGAATTTCAAGGGCCGGAGAGGAACGGCATCGAAACCTTTTCCGGGTGCAAAATGATCCACCAGTGCCTTCAGCATCCCCAGGCCGCAATCACTGGTAGCACTCCCTCCCAAACCGATGATCAGCGTGTCACAGCCCTTGTCTATCGCATGGCAGAGCAGTTGTCCTACTCCATAACTGGTCGCCACGAGAGGATTCCGCTTCTCCGGGGGGACTGCGGACAAACCAATGGCCTGCGCAACTTCTATGACCGCGGTCTTTCCGCTGATCCCGTATTCAGCCTCCGTCCTGCGCATCATCGCATCGAACACCCATACCTTTTCCTTCCGCCCTCCCAGGGCCGCAAGAAAGGCCTCCAGCATCCCTTCGCCGCCGTCACTCACCGGCACACTCCTGATCACAGCTTCCGGATCAGCTTTCCTGATCCCCTCGCCCGCGGCCTGCTCCGCCTCGGAAGAGGTGAGACATCCCTTAAAGGAATCAATCATTAATAAATAATTCATTTTCCAATGCTTTTTCCAGAACGGTCTGCCCCAATGGGGTACAAACCCCACGGATAAAGACAAACACACAACTCCTGAAAACTTCCTTCATGCCGAATTTCTTGAAAAGCCGCTGCTCCTTGATCTTCTGCCTGCAGATGTTAGAGATCAAAATCACCAGGTTATAATCAATGTCTGACCTGAAATAGCCTTCCTTGACCCCCTTCTGAAAGAAACAATACGCATGAGACCGACTCGACTGGTGCTTCTGCCTCATATAGTTCAATACTCTCTCATATTTGTGAAGGTCAGTATAAAACACGGGATTGATATTCCCTGAATATTCCAGTAAGCAATGGGCAAATTCTACCAGAATATCAATGACACTATGCTCCTCAGACATAGAAAACTGGGTCATGTGTTCCAGGAATGCCTCCTCCCTCTCTTTGACACCGGCATAGAGAAGGCTTTCCTTGTCAGCATAAACCTCATAGAGCGTACGCTTGGAGATAGACATCATCTTAGCGATGTCATCCATTTTCACCGCACGTATTCCCTTTGAGAAAAATGCCTGCATGGCTACTTTCAAGATTTTATCTTTCAAATCAAGTCTATACGAAGACGCAACATTCATTTTAGAAGTAAGTTTAACTTTTTCGTGACAAAGATACAAAAAAAAACCAAAAACTTGTATAAGTTCGCAAGTTTTTCGTTATCTTTGCATTTAAGATCGCCTGGCATCATGCCGATCCGAACAGTAAACAATGAAGTATAATAAATTACTAATCAACCAACATATTAATTATGGTAAAAATTTCTAAAGAGGCAGCCTTGGCTTATCATGCTGAAGGCCGTCCTGGAAAAATAGAAGTAAAGCCAACTAAACCTTATCGCACACAAAACGACTTGAGCCTTGCTTATTCGCCTGGGGTTGCTTATCCTTGTCTTGAGATTCAGAAGAATCCGGAAGACGTATACAAATATACGGACAAAGGAAATCTGGTAGCCGTCATCACTAACGGTACAGCAGTGTTAGGCCTCGGAGATATTGGCGCCATGAGCGGGAAACCGGTCATGGAGGGGAAAGGTCTTTTGTTTAAGATCTATGGAGGTATTGATGTCTTCGACATCGAGATCAACGAAAAGGATCCCGAGAAGTTCTGTGACACCGTGGAGCGTATCGCTCCTACTTTCGGAGGGATCAACCTTGAAGACATCAAGGCTCCCCAATGCTTCTACATTGAAGAGCGCCTGAAGAAGACGCTGGACATACCTGTCATGCACGATGACCAGCATGGTACGGCCATCATCTCTGCAGCAGGACTGAAAAATGCCCTCGAGGTAGCAGGCAAGAAGATCGATAAAGTGAAAATCGTCGTCAATGGCGCCGGCGCTGCGGCCATCAGTTGTACGAAACTGTACGTCGCCTTAGGTGCCCGGAAAGAAAATATCGTCATGCTCGACTCCAAGGGAGTCATCACCTCTGACCGCACCAACCTGACGGAACAGAAAAAACTCTTTGCTACCGACCGGCGGGATGTCCACACCCTGGCTGAAGCCATCAAGGATGCTGACGTCTTCGTAGGCCTCAGCAAAGGAAATGTGCTCACTCAGGACATGGTCCGCTCAATGGCCAAAAATCCTATCGTCTTCGCCCTTGCCAACCCTGTTCCGGAGATCTCCTACGAGGATGCCACCGCTTCCCGTCCTGACGTGCTGATGTCCACGGGGCGGAGTGATTATCCGAACCAGATCAACAATGTCATCGGGTTCCCCTATATCTTCCGCGGGGCCCTTGACGTTCACGCCACGGCCATCAATGAAGAGATGAAACTGGCAGCGGTCAACGCCATTGCCAATCTGGCCAAGCAACCGGTTCCGGACATCGTCAATGATGTCTACCATGTCGTCGACCTCACCTTCGGCCGGAAATACTTTATCCCCAAGCCCATCGATCCACGGCTGATCACGGAGGTCAGTGCGGCCGTCGCCAAGGCTGCCATCGACAGTGGGGTGGCCCGCAAGACCATCACCGACTGGGATGCCTACAAGGAAAAACTGAAACAACTGGTGGGCCAGGAGACAAAGCTCACACAGACCCTTCACGCTACGGCCCGCCTGCATCCACAGCGTGTCGTCTTTGCAGAGGGCGGGCACCCTACCACGATGAAAGCTGCCGTCCAGGCAAAGCAGGAAGGCTTCTGCCAACCTATCCTCCTGGGGAACCAGGACCGCCTGAAACGTATCGCCAGCCGTCTGAAACTGGATCTGACGGGGATAGAAATCGTGGACATGAGAGCCGACAAAGAACAGGGACGGCGGGCTACATACGCCAAGCATCTGGCAGAAAAGCGGGCCCGCCAGGGATACACCTTCGAAGAGGCATACGACAAGATGTATGAACGTAACTATTTCGGAATGTCCATGGTGGAACAGGGGGATGCGGATGCTTTCATCACCGGCCTGTACACGAAATACAGCAATACCATCAAAGTGGCCAAGGAAGTGATCGGGGTACGGCAGCCTTACAAGACTTTCGGCACCATGCACATCCTGAGCACGAAAAAGGGGAAGTTCTACATCGCAGATACCCTGATCAACCGCCATCCGGACGAGAACGTCCTGGCAGACATTGCCCGGTTAAGCGCCCATACGGTACAGTTCTTCAATGACCAACCGGTCATCGCCATGCTGAGTTATTCTAATTTCGGAACGGACAGCATCGGATCTCCCGTCAAGGTCCACTCGGCTGTCAAGGAGATGCAGACGGAATATCCGGACCTGGCCATTGACGGCGAAATGCAACTCAACTTTGCCCTCAACAACAAACTGAGGGATGAGAAATTTCCTTTCTCCAAATTAAAGGGGAAAACCGTCAATACGCTTGTGTTCCCGAATCTGAGCAGCTCCAACTGCAGCTACAAACTCCTGCAGGGACTGGATCCGGACACGGAAATTATCGGCCCGATCCAGATGGGACTGAACAAGCCTATCCACTTTACTGATTTCGAGGCTTCTGTCAGTGATGTCGTAAATATCACGGCCGTAGCTGTCATCGATGCTTATGTCGAGAAAGTAAAGCAACAGAAGTAAGCAGACCCGTACGAGCCCGCAGAAAGGGCATGATATTTTAGAAAGGGTTTCCTGTGCAAAACGGGAAACCTTTTTTCATACTATTCCCTGACTGTCAGCCTGATCCGATACCTCGTGCACCCAACTCATCCCTCAAGAAAGGTTAATAAATTTTCTTGTGCAGGCACACATAAAATTTCTTTAAAAATAATCATTTAAAAATTTTGATAGAAATAAAAAATAACTTATCTTTGCTACTGTTATCCTGAAAACAATCTTTTTACCTTAAAAAAACTAATACCTATTGAAGATTTGGAGCGGTTACCTGTGAAGGCCATCGCTTTTTTTATGCCCCGACCATTTGATCCGCTGCCCTCATCTCCAGGTCCCTCATGATGATCACGGATCAAGAATTAATCTTTAGAAAAATAATTTGATGTTTTTTTAAAATTATGAGTAAAAAATTTGGCAGTTATCAAAAAATGCCTTATCTTTGCTTCTGTTATCCTGAAAACAATCTTTTTACCTTAAAAAAACTAATACCTATTGAAGATTTGGAGCGGTCACCTGTGAAGGTCATCGCTTTTTTCATGCCCTGTCTGCACGGGGTTCTCCCTCTACCGTCATCCCCCTCCTCCGCATCCGGCAGGATTCACAGCCAACTCCCAGAGGCGGTTTCTCAGCCGACAGCCGTAGCGATGATATGCCGGCGCCCGCCATCATTACGAAACTCACAAAGATAAATGCCCTGCCACGTACCAAAGTTTAAACGGCCATGGGTGACCGGCACATTGATGCTGACGCCGGTCAGCACCGTCTTGGCATGAGCAGGCATATCATCATCACCTTCCAGGACATGCCTGTAATAAGGCTGCCGCTCTTTCACCAGGTGATCATATATCCGTTCCATGTCCGCCCTGACCTCCGGATCCCAGTTCTCGCAGACAGACAGGGCACAACTCGTATGTCTGATGAACAGATTGAGGAGTCCGGTCTCAGGCAATTGCGGGAGCTGACGGACGATCTCCTCCGTAATCAGATGGAATCCCCTGCTATACTCATTCAGTATAATTTCTTTTTGACTGATCATGCTATCCCTTACCTTACAAAAACCGTTCCACTTATTCAACTGACAACACGCCCGGCAGAATCCTTCCGTCATTCCGGGAAGACCACAGGCCAGGCAGAGGGCTAATAGCCCAGGTCCTCCCCCACCAGTAACACGATATGCCTCCCTGCGGGATGGGACATCCGCTGTATGGAGATATAATTGCAGATACTATCCTTCGACAGACAGTCATGGCAGACCCCGTCTTTCTGACAAGGTGTCGGACAATCAAAACGAGCCATATTGATGGGTGCCGCCACGCAGCGGGCCCTGCTGACAGCCGTTTCGAGGTCGCGGCATACCTTGTTGAGGCCCACCACGAAGAGGACATGTGCAGGTCCCCATGACAAGGCGGCCACCCGGTTTCCATTCCCATCGATGTTGACGATGATCCCATCCTCTGTCATCGCATTCACGCTCGACAGATAATAGTCACACTCGAAAGCCTTGCGATAGATCCTGACCTTGTCATCAGGATCCGTCACCTCATCACGGTCATAAACCTTATAATTGCCGTTCTTCAGCATCCCCGTGACCCCTGTCGACCGAATGCTCATCGATCCTCCCCAGGTGATGCTGCTGCCTTCAGGAATCAATTCCTTCACACGCTGCAGCAGGGCCGCCGTATCGTTACAGAAACAAGCATCATAATGCCTTCGCTTCAGTGCCGAGACCAACTTTGCTGCCAGTCTCGCATTACGTGTAATCATTGCCTTATCCATCCTGTAAATATCTATCTATCTGTCTGTACTGGTCTCCCTGGGAAGCCGGGGGAAAGTCCAGAGCCCCCGGAGGTCCTCTGTGAGGCCACGGACCCTTTGCAGGTCGTGGTTATCCCTCCGCTCCAAGTATTTCCGGTTACATTCCGCCCTCCCCTCCGGCCACAGCCGGCAGGAAACATTTAATCTCTGCAAAGATAGATATTATTTCCGACTCTGCCATGAATTTTACGAAATTTAGCTTAACTTTCCGACCGGAAAGGCCTTCCTCAAATAACCTGCCCACAGCATCCCTCACCGCAGCAATCCCCACGGACAGGACCAGGCTGACGACACCGGCATCACACCATATTCTTTACTCATTTACAGAAAAATCCATTACCGATGCGGGGTAAGATCGTTACCAAGCCGTGGAGAGGAGCTTACCAAGCCGTGGTAACCTCATTACCAAGCCGTGGAGAGAAGCTTACCAGCCCATGGTAACAAATCAACCCTCAAAATGCGTGTTGACGAACCTATCTATCCGGGAAAGAGTTGACCGTTCTCGTTGCTAAATCACCTTTTGTCTGACGTGATCATCCGTTCACCACAAAGGAGGTTGTCGACGAAAAAGACCAGCGGAGAAGAGCCCGCCCCATGAGAAAAGCCAGGGTCAGGTGGAAAGTTTCCCCGGCAGCAGCATTTTAATCAAAATAGAGTTTGCATATCGTCAGAAAATAGGTACATTTGCATTCACTTTACTCTCGTGAGAAGAAAAAACAAACATCAGATGAAAAACGTTATATTTTACGATACCATCTTAACCCCAATACAGAAGCTATTGGAAGGAAAAGCCGGAAACAAAGCTTTTTGCATACAAGACCAGTACTATACTTTCGGCCAACTGTCAACACGCATCCAGACGATCAGAGAAAAACTTGCCCATACGGACGAGCAATATATCGGATTGATCGCCAGTGATGCCCTGGACACCTACGCAGCCATCCTCGCGATATGGATGGAAGGCAAATGCTATGTGCCTCTGCATCCCCTGCAGCCAGAAGCCAGGATCAGGGACATCATCCATCAGGTAGGGATCAAGACCATTCTGAATCCAGCCGTTTCCGGCACGACCCTCACCCTTCCGGCGGTCCTCACACCGGACCTCCCCGATGTCAGGGGAAAGATCCGGCCGATGGTACCTCCCGATGACCAGCAGCCAGCCTATATCCTGTTTACCTCAGGGAGCACAGGGCATCCCAAGGGAGTGCCCGTCACCTTCCGCAACGTAGCTGCCTTCATAGACGCCTACGAGGACATGGGAATCCGGCTCAAGGAAGAAGACCGGTGCCTGCAGATGTTCGACCTGACCTTTGACCTGTCCGTAGGCAGTTATCTCCCCGCCCTTCTCCATGGAGCCTGTCTGTATACAGTCCCCCCCGGGAGCGTAAAATATCAGGAAGTATTCAGGCTGATGGACACCTACCATCTCACAATGACCCTGATGGTCCCTTCCGTCATTCATTATCTGCGCCCTTACCTGGACGAAATAGAGGAACCCGGCGTACACCATTGTCTGTTCTGTGGAGAAGCACTTTCCACGGATGATGCCGTCCAGTGGCAGAAAGCAGTCCCCAACGCCCGGATATGGAACGTCTATGGTCCTACTGAAAACACGATCTTCTGTACCTGCTACAAGATGAATGCCGGCAGCATCAGCCAGAAGAACGGCATCATGAGCATCGGGACGGCCATGAAAGGAACAGGGACCGCCGTCATCGGAGAGGATCACCAGTTTCTCAAATGCGGCGAAGAGGGAGAGCTCTGTCTCTCCGGCCTGCAGCTCACACCAGGATACTGGCAGGACGAGGTGAACAACCGCAAGGCATTCTTCACGCATGAAGGTGTGAGATGGTATAAAACCGGTGACCTGTGCATAGAAGATGACAGCCATAATCTCCTCTACTGTGGCCGCAAAGACTCACAGATCAAGATCCAGGGGTTCCGTGTAGAACTCAGTGAGATCGAAAGCATAGCCAGGCATTTCTATAAGGAAGAAGAGAATGTCGTAGCTGTCCCCGTGACCGACGACAGTGGCAGCAAGTCTATCATACTGGTTGTAGAAGGTGAAGAAAAGGGGACCAAGGACGCACTGGCCAGATACCTGAGCCAGTATCTTCCGGCCTACATGATCCCGCGTCAAATCATGTTTCTCTCCCGCTTTCCTCAGAATGCAAACAATAAAATAGACCGCAGGAAAATAAGCGAAATGATCACTGCCTGACAACAAAAAGAGGGTATGTCAAATATCCTCTTTTTTTATCACGAAGCCCCATCAGACCCAGATAAATGGGTGGATATATCGCCCGTTTTATCCAATTATAGCTTATGACAGAATTTCTCAAAAGTTATAGAAAAGGCCAAAGAAGCCTGCCGTAATGCCGGCCACCTAATTGATGACCAATTTCCTGGCGTCAGGAAAATGGTCCCTATGCCTAAAGGCGCCATTAAAAATATAGAAGACATCCTTCTCACTCGTTACGCCTGCTATCTTATCGCATAGAACGAAAAACCACGAAAGATACATATTGCCTTTGCACAAACTTACTTTGCAGTACAGACACGCAAGGCCGAACTCATCGAGCAGCGTCTTATGGAAATAGAACGTATCAAGGCACATACGAAACTACAGGAGACAAAAAAACATCTTTCCGGAATCCTTTATAGCCTTTCTTCCTACCATCAGCATTAAAGCCAAGGACTTCGCAGCCGAAATGACCAATGTCAATGTACAACAAAAGAATCTGTACGGTGAAGGCCAGATTGCTACGGAAAATATGGGCAACAATAAGGCTGTCCGGAAAATGATGATTGACCGAGGCATTGTACCAGAGAACCTGCCCCCTGCCGAAGATGTCAAGAAGGTCGAGAGGCGGTTGGCAAGTGAGGAGAAAAAGGCTTTGGAAAACAAGAATAACAAAGGCCAGAAAAAGAAATAATCATTTCCTCTTATAATACAGTTCAACTCTCAAACAATTAGTTCAACATAAAATGCTAGTTACGAACTCAAGACGAGATGGATTATGGTACCGATTGGAGTGATACGGTGGTACCGAGTAGTGCGCTATGGTATTAATGCGCTGATACTGTCACCTAACGAAACTGCAGCCAACTCCTCTCAAGGTAAAGGGACTCATTTAAGGCGTCTACAAAGAATCGCAGACTTCTCTGAAAACTTTGGAGAAGTCTGTAAATATCTAGAATAATCTTCTTAAATTCTAAAGAAGTTATAGACTTTTACACTAAATCTTGAATTATTAGAGATGAGATGCCCGAGAGCTTGTTTCTTCTTCACAATAGCGCTTACAGAATTCAATTTGTCCCTTATATTTTGTCTCTATCAATTCAACTATTTCTTTACATATTTTTTCATATTGCTTACCATCTATTGGCTGCTGATCATCTCTCCATCCTCCATGTGATAAATCATTAATGAGAGTAAACGCCGTCTCATCATCCTTAAAATTAGCTTCAATATAATTATTAATACTATTTTCAGACAAACTTATATTTTCAAATTTAATCAATATTTCAAGGATATGACGAATAGAATTAGCTGTTGTATAAGAGCAAGGGGTATATCCATTGGCTATTTTATAAATATCAATTAAATGATTAATATAAGGCACTGTAAAGTTTTCACTGAAATGCTTTAATTTTCCATCATTAAGAAAAAAAGTTTTATCTACAATTTTATTGTTTACTATTATACGCATAAAATCATTATTATGCGTAAGAATAATATACCGTGCTTGACCTAATTCTGGAAGTATTTTTGCGATGTTCCTTATTACGCCGCTAACAGTATAAACATAATTATAATCCATACTAGAAATCGGATCATCAATAACAAAAAACAACTTTTTATAATCCTCTTCCTTAGAAACTCTTAAATGTGTATCTCCCAGATAATAAGCAAAAGCAATAATATTCTTCTCACCTTCACTAAGCACATGCTTAACTTCTCCATTTTCCAATGTCGTATTATATAACTGCAAATGAAAAGTTTCTTCATCTAAAGTATACTTTCCCCCCGAGAAAAAACAATTTAGCACCTCCTTAATTGTCTTGGCTACAGCAGAACGTTTTATTGTCTTTGCAGCACGTTCTTTTTTTTCTATAGAGGATGACAAATCACGGTAAGTCTTCAACAAAGTTTCCCTTTTCTGTATATCTGCTTTACTATCTTTTACTACCTGATTAAAAGCTGCTAAGCAAATATTACGACGAATCTTGCGATTTTCCTGACTTAAATCGGATATAATATTATTCATTTTATCTACTTTAACAGTATTATCTCTAATGATGTTATTCAACTTTTCGTATTCTTGAAGAACGTTTTGGAAGGTATCCCTGTCTATGACTATAGACTTAGAAATATCATTTATACCCGTTGGCGGAATTAATTT
>DHOX01000090.1:0-1273 GCA_002409785.1 Prevotella sp. UBA5379
AATGAACAACAAATTACTTCTGATATTTCAGGATGACTTTCACGGGGAAATGATCAGACGGCATCCTGATGTCATATTTCTGAAATGAAATCTCCTTCGGAGCATCTTTCTCATGAACCTCTTCCGCCATATTCCGAGGAGTACGATAGGTATCTGTCAGGATGCCAAAACGATAGACATGAAACTGTTTCGACACGAACACATGGTCTATCTGACTATTTGTCCAGGAATACGGATCAAAGCCATTGAACGTCCCATTCAAGGCATAACTCATATCGGCTATCTTATAACTGTCCTGAAGTATTCCGGAATTAGCCAGCAGGCGATAACTCTCATGGGTCTGGTCCACATTGAAATCACCCGTCAGGATCACCGGATCATTGCCACACATCGACCTGATCTTCTTCAAGACCAGTTTGGAGCTCTCTCTCCGGGCGGTCACCCCAATATGATCCATGTGAAGATTAAAAAACCAGAGTTTCCTTTTTGTCTGCAAGTCCTTGAAATACCCCCATGTACAGATCCTGATGCAGGCTGCATCCCAGCCTTTGTTCGGATAACCTGTATGCTCGGACAACCAGAAATGGCCGTCTTTCAATACCCGGAAACGACTCTTCTTATAAAAGATCGGAGCATACTCTCCCTTTGTCTTACCGTCATCACGGCCTACACCGAGATAACCATACTGGGGCAGAGCCGATAACAGGTCATGCAACTGGTCATGCAAAACTTCCTGGGCACCCCAGAGATCAAAATCATTAAAGGTTACTAACTCGGAGATGACAGGGCAGCGCTGTGACCAGCCATTGCCCTGCAATTCATCTTCATGATTGTGATTTCTCACATTATAAGTTCCCACTGTCAACTGCTGTGCATTGACAGCTGCGGCAACGAACAGCAGGAACAGGAACATCAATCCTTTTCTCATTATTTTATCTTCCAGTCATCAATTATTACCGATCCTGTTCAGAACCACCGGGCGGGAATTGCGGCTCCTGCCGAAACTCTTGTTCGGCTTGCTGCCCATGATGAATTTCAGCGTACCGCCCCGGAGGATCTCCTCATACGTGATATAGCTCTTACCGTACGGCTTACCGTTCAGGTAGGCCTTCTCGATATACTTGTTCTCCGCGCTGTTCCCCACGGCCTCCATCGTGAACGTCCTGCCGCTGCCGACCGTCATCTCTGCCTTGCACAGGACAGGACTGCCGAATACGAACACTCCGTCACAGGGATTCACCTGGTAGAATCCCATGGCCGAAAGCACATACCA
>DHOX01000090.1:1535-1685 GCA_002409785.1 Prevotella sp. UBA5379
ACCTTCTCTGCCGTCTTCCACTGCTCGCCCGCATACGTATAGAGGTAGGCGATATGGTGGCTCGGCTCATTCCCGTGGGCATACTGACCGATCAGGCCCGTGATGTCACTCTGGGCATGGGGGCCCATGCTGTCATGATTCGTAAAGAAC
>DHOX01000090.1:1875-11956 GCA_002409785.1 Prevotella sp. UBA5379
GGTCCAGTTTCCTGGTAAATTTCTTATCCCCGCCGAAAAGCCTGATCAGTCCGTACGGGTCCTGGGGGACAAAGAACGTGTACTGCCAGCCGTTCCCCTCCGTAAAGTCCCGGACTCCAGCCATTGACGGATAATAGGGAGTCTTCCACGAACCATCCGAGAGTCTGGGACACATGAAGCCTATTGAAGAATTGAAGTAGTTCTTATAATAACCCGCACGCTTTGCAAATACGTCTGCATCTTCTTTCTTTCCCATCTTCCGGGCCATCGCGGCGATGCCCCAGTCATCCACGGCATACTCCATGGCCTTCGACACCGACTCCCCCTCCTTATCGGCAGGGATGAAGCCGTCCTTCATCACATAGGGAACACCGCTCTGGTCCGGATTGGTTGCCGTTGCCTTCATCGCCTCAAAGGCATCCGCTGCATTGAAGCCTGTAAAGCCCTTCAGATAGGCATCAGCGATCACCGGAACCGAGCTGTAGCCCGGCATGCAGTTCGTCTCCCCGTTCCACAATGGCCAGATCGGAAGCTTGTCCTGCTGGCGGTAGATGGAAAGCATCGAGTTCACCAGGTGGGGGACCAGATCCGGCTCGATCAGAGTCATCAGGGGATTCCACGCACGGTACGTGTCCCACAGCGACATCGTCGTATAATTGGCCCTGGCTGAGTCGGCATAGATCATGTCATCCATGCCCCGGTACTGGCCGTTCACGTCACAATACAGGGACGGGTCGATCATCGTATGGTAAAGGGACGTATAGAAGATACGGCGGTCCCTGTCGCTGAGGGCACGGACCTTCACCTTACCCAACTGGGCATTCCATTTAGATCTGGCTGCATCCTCCGTCTGGACGAAGTCCCAGCCCGGCAGCTCCGACTCCATGTTCTCCATGGCATTACCGGTGCTTACCGAAGACAGGGCAACCTTAAGGAGGACCTGGCTGGCCCGGCCGAAATCCAGTATACATTTTACAGACTTACCCCTCAGTTGGGTATATGTAGTCGGGACGTCGTTGTCATAGGCTGTAAACTTCAGGATCCTCGTATTGCTCTTCAGGACAAAATACACCTTGCGGTCCGGACTCCAGCCGTGATCATAACGATAACCTTCTATCGTATAATCATCCACCTTGCGGGCATAGCAGGCATAGGCCTCGTCCCCGTTGCCCTCATGAAGGTCGACCATCACGTAGGAGGGTTTCCCCGAAGGGTATGTATAGCGGTGGAAGCCCACGCGGGCCGTGGCTGTCAGCTCCGCGCGGATCTGGTACTTGTCCAGCAGCACTGAATAGTAGTACGGGCGGACCACCTCATTCTTGTGCGAATAGGTCGAGGCATAACCATCGCTGATATCCTTCTGCTCGCCCCGCCGGACGTGGATCTCGTTCATCGGCATGAGAAGGATGTCACCCAGGTCATTACAGCCCGTTCCGCTCAGGTGGGTATGGGAAAAGCCGATCAGGATGTTGTCTGAATAATGATAGCCGGAACACCAGTCCCAGCCCTTAAAGATATTACTCGGGCCCAACTGGACCATGCCGTAGGGGACACTCGCGCCTACAAACACATGGCCGTGGCCTCCCGAGCCGATGTAAGGATCTACATACTGGACATCATCCGATGACGGTACAACCGCAGACTGTTGTCTGGCATAGCCTGTCGTAAAGGCTAAAAGACAATAAGTTAAAAGAACTAATCTCATCTTTTTCTTCATAGATAATAAATTTATAATTTTCATAAACTTTTTATTTTTCTATCAGGATGGAACATCCTTGTCCTGCCAATGAATAGCCAAGATATTGACCCATAAAAATGAGTTCAGCCAATGCTCCACGGATTCCATCATTTTACAGGACAAGTGATCTATGATCATTTCCAGCCTGGATTCTGAGTCAAAGAAGGATTTCTCTGCATTTCCGTCATCGGAACAGGCATTAACAAGGCAAATTCAGGAATAGCTCCCGGCTTTGTAAAGCCCTCCGGCTTGTTCTGAATAATGGCAGTAGTAATCGGCACCCAATTCAACTTACCGGAGATAGAACTTGACTCAGGATAGAGATGAGTACGGCGAATATCATCCCAAATTCTAAATTCAAGGGGCATCTCGTGTAAGCGCTCTGTAAGAATATCCTGGATAAGATCATCTCCGGAAGCATTATCATCTGATAAACCAGCCCGCTTGCGAACCTGATTGAGATAAAGACGAGCTTCAACTTCATTGCCTGTACGCGCATAGCCTTCTGCTGCAATCAACAGGACCTCAGAGTAGCGCATCATCGGAACATTCAGATCACCGTCATGCCCATTTTTAAGTGCAGACTCATCAAACCATAACCAGTTGCCCACATTATTTAACGTATGGGTAAGACTTGTATTATCAGTATAATACCTGAAAAAGAATTGTTTTTCATGACCGCGAATATCATTTGAAGCATAACTATTGATAATCATGTCACAAGGAAGATAGGCATTATAAAGCACATCTCCTGCAGGATGGAACACAGACGAACCATTAGCGTCTTTCCACTGAAACGCATCTGTACCAATTGAACGACAAGCATAAGAATTACCTACGCCTAAATCCGTATAATTGTATTCCTTTGCATAAATAATCTCATCAGAAGACTTTGTTGTCTTAATCACGTTGAATGCCGATTTCAGATCATCACTGCTTCCACCAGCTTGCTCTAAATGGGCCGATCCACCATCAATTACCTGCTGCGCCATAGCAGCAGCTTTTGCATAATCGGTGGTGCCACCATTTAAGGGATAGCCGGCTCTTTGCAAATATACCTGAGCTAAAAGAGTTTGTGCCATGGCTTTAGTCACCCTGCATCCATTTTTATAAAAAGAGACATTAGGAAGTTCATCTCCACTGACTATACTCGTAAGATCCTTCACTATACTGTCATAAACTTCCTTGGCAGGTACACGAGGGGTAGACATTCCACTTATTGACGTAAATGGCTTATCTATATAAGGGACATCTCCAAATTCTTTGACCAGATAATAATAATTATAAGCACGGAAGAACTTAGCCTGAGCCACATCATTAGCAATCGTAGACTGGCTGAGGACACTCGTCATACGGGGAATATTAGCCAACACAAAATTAGCACGTGATATACCCTTATAAAACTCATGCCAAAGTTTAAAGGAGGGACTTTCCGTTCCATTCGCAAACGCTTCAAGAGTAAACGTACAACCTTCTGAAGCAGTTGTCAAAGATCTATCTTTACGCTTATCTACATAGAGCCCCGAGATGACACCTCCCCACATCGTTGCTTTAGGAGTCCAGCCGCCATCAACGTCTGTATTATTCAAATAGGGCACGCCACCATAATATAAAGCATTAACTCCGGATTCAGCATCCGCTTCTGTCTTCCAGAATTTATCAGCTACCTTCTCATCTTTAGGATTTTCATCCAAAAAACCATTGCATGAAGAAACCACGGCAATTAACGAAAGCAAACCGAGAGCTAATATATATTTAGACTTTTTCATATTCTTATGAATTAACAGGTTAATTAGTTATGCAAATCTCTAAAACGTTACACCAACACCCAAAGTAAATGTCCGCGCACGTGGATAAGAGAAAAACTGGCGGTTTGTGCCCCAGTTATTATCTCCTAGACGAGTAGAGTTATCAGGATCATAGCCCAAATAGTCCTTAGAAGTAATAATAAACAAATTATTTAAATTTGCATAAACGCGCAAAGCATGAATCCCCATCCTGCTTATTGCACTATTATTAAAAGTATATCCGATTTGTATCAGATTGCAGCGCAGGTAATCACCACTGCATACCCAGTCATCATCGGCCTGATTATTTGCACCTTGTCCAAAATTGGCCAGACGTATAGCTTGTTCTTTCCCATTAGGATTCGTTGCAGGGTTCCAGGCATCTTTATACAAACGGGTAAGGCCATTAGTCAGGAAACGGGACACCGTAGAATGATAAAATTCCTGCATAATATCAGCTCCAAGGGAGAACTGAAAATCAGCAGTAAAGTCAAAGCCCTTATAGTTAAAGGTATTTACAAATGACCCCATCCAGTCAGGGAGTCCATTTCCTATCACCTGGGGATCCTTATAGGTCACCTTTTCTCCTATTATAGACGGGATATTCATAGTCTTTGCATCCCAATGAGAAGGAACTCCATCATAGATCCCTGCTCTTTTATAACCATAGAAGGAAGACAATGGTTCGCCTTCGCGGATAAGCATATCATAACCCACAAAACCGTCCGTTGTGATCTGACGTTTACCCGAAAGAGGATCCACGGACGCACCCTCATCGAGTTTTTCCACCTTGTTTTTATTAAATCCCAGATTAAGCGTTGATTGCCATTGGAAATCTTTGCTGTCTATTGGATACGCCGTAATCAAAATATCAAAACCATGGTTGGATACGGCTCCAATATTATCCATGATAGAAGAGAATCCCGTAGACTCTGGGACTGGTCGATTAAGTAACAGGTCAGAAGTATATTTATAGTAATAAGAAATATCAAAATTCAACCTGTCTTTCAGCAGGCCAAGTTCAAAACCAAGATCCCATTGCAATGTCTTCTCCCACTTTAATTTATCATTAGGAAGATTGTCCAAATAAGACACCACCTGAAGCGAATTGCCAATAATGGCGTCAGACTGGCTTACTCTTGCCAGAGAAGAATAGGTCCCTATTTCTGAGTTGCCAGTCAACCCAACAGAGGAATGTAATTTCAAGTGACTGATCTGCTTCACATTCTTAAGGAAAGGCTCATTCGAGGCCACCCATCCCAAACCTAATGAAGGGAAGAACGCATATTTATTATCTTTACCGAATTTAGAAGAACCATCATAACGGCCGGTTACAGTAGCAAGATAAGTATCATCATAATTATAAGCAAGACGGAAAAAATAAGAATTCATGGCCCACTTATCATAGTCACTGCCAACACTAGGACGATTAGTACCTGAACCTAAATTATAAAAGCCATCATAATCATCTACATATTTACTGTCTGAAGCACTAAAATAATCATACTTATACTCTGACCAGGATACACCACCCATTGCATTTATGTGGTTTTTCCCAAAAGTATTAATATAAGTCAGATAGGTCTCCTCCTGCCAGTAAAAAGAATTAGAACTATTTGCACTCGCAGAACCTTCAGAGTTTTGATTAATTAACGGACGTGGAGTAAATGGGGTATAACCTTTATAACGATCAATATGATAGTCCACGCCATACTGGGTCTTCATATCCAGATTTTTCATTAAGTGAAAGATAAACGCAGCATTTCCGAAAACCTGAGTATGATAAGTATCTGATTGAATTCTCTTCAGCAATTCTACAGGATTTCCAACACCTTCAGGACTGAAACTTTGATAGCCACTGTTCGGGTTATTCTTGTCATTAAGAATTGCCGTCGTCGTCACATCACTCGTTTGTGCATAATGTCCATCAATCATTACAGGAAGGAAAGGCAATTGCTCTATCATGG
The DNA here is from genome assembly GCA_002409785.1 of Prevotella sp. UBA5379. Classification (GTDB taxonomy): domain Bacteria; phylum Bacteroidota; class Bacteroidia; order Bacteroidales; family Bacteroidaceae; genus Prevotella. The sequence goes on from DHOX01000090.1 coordinate 7,368, forward strand.
TACGCAGGGCCCCCTGGCCGTAAGGGTTATCAGAAGTACGATTACCCCAGGTATGGTTTACCAACAAATTAATGGAAGTTGACAGCCATTTGGTCGGTTTATCATCATAAGCAAACTTTGCATTCAAACGTTTGTAATAAGAGTTGAGAAGAATACCTTCCTGATCAGTATAATTCAGGAATGCACCCATAGAATAATCTTTGCCTCCACGCTGGATATTCAACTGATGATTCTGAGAAACAGAGGTACGGGAAGCCTCATCCTGCCAGTCCGTATTATATATTGAGGTCCCATCCGATTTGAATAAACGAGAATCCGTAAATATTTTCGACAAATCTGTATCAAAATTCTTCCCTTGCCAGGCATTTGCATTCTCCAGACCTTGCTTGAAAGCAGACATCCATTCTGAAGAATTCATGACTTTCATTTTTCTTGCCATCGAACTAATTGAAATTGAGCCCTCGTAAGAAATACGTGCGCCTTGCCCTTCTATACCCCGTTTGGTCGTCACCAATATGACGCCGTTTGCGCCACGGGCACCGTAAATTGCCTCTGCTGAGGCATCCTTCAGTACTTCTATGGACTCAATATCGTTAGGGTTAAGATATTGAAAATCTGACATTACTACGCCATCAACCACATATAGAGGATTTGTGGATGCATTAATTGTAGAAATACCACGAATGATAACACGCATTTCTCCTCCAGGCTGACCTGTATTATTATAAATATTGACACCAGCCGCCTTGCCTTTCAACCCTTCGAGTGCACTGAAACTCTGTCCCTTCAGAATATCATCCCCCTTCGTTTGAGAGATTGATCCCGTAAGATCGGATTTACGCATAGTACCATATCCTACAACTACTACCTCATTCAAATCTTTTGAATCCTCATGCATGATTGTATTCTTACCCACACCTGCTATGATCACGCTCTTTTGGAATCCGACATAAGATATTTCCAACGTACTTCCGGAAGGGACTTTCAAGGTATAGTGTCCGTCAATATCTGTGACCACTCCATTACCTGTTCCCTTCTGGATAACAGATGCTCCTATAACGGGATCACCATTCTCATCTATCACTCTTCCTGAAGCCTGAATGATATTTGACCCAGGGCTTTGGTTAGACCTCTCTTCACTCTCATTGTGGACACACAACGGAGTTACCGGTGAATGCTCAGCAAGTGTCACTATGCTAAAGCAACAGGCTAGACTTACCGTCAATAGTTTTCTTAGGTTTTGTACTTTCATAAAATTACTCTTTAAATTTTCACTTAAATGTTATCAAATTATTAGATTCCGAAATTACTAATTACCGGTAATCTAAGTCATGTTTGTTTGAACTGATATGTTCATTGGTTTACTGGATAAATTCATGTGTATCTATTATTGTTTAAAAATATTGAGCATGAAAAAGGTTACGCTTTTATCGTATGCTTAAAAGGATTTCTGCAAAAGATATATTTTAAACAAAATTAGCATAATGATGGTTAAAAATAAGATTAATAATAGATTAAAAACCTAATTAATGTGATAATAAGAGATCAAAAAACATAAAATTAACCCTTTTGACATTGACAAAGCTAAAAATTCTACTTACCTTTGTAAAATATATAATCGAATAATTTATAAATGAAAACTTTACTCCTATTTCTCTTACTAATGATAATATCTTGCGTTGGTTCACTCAGTGCCAGTGCTCAAGGACTCTTTTTTCAAGATCCCTTCAATTCGATAAGAAAAAGGACCTCATACGATGTCTTTAAAAAAGACGTTGACACTTTTCACCACCAATTCAATATTAAGTTTGATATGCAGTTCCCGGATACGGATGCCTTCGGATATATTCTCAGGATAACAGATCTGAAACATAATGAGATCTTCAACATCTTCCTTGATGGATCGAAAGATGACATTATCGAACTCAACCGAGAAGGCTATAAGGAGCTGATCACTTATAAATTTAATCCACAAGAATTAAAAGATAAGCATTGGTTCCCTTTCAGCTTGCATTTCAATCTGGACAAGAAAACCATCACCATGAAAGTCAATGGACATGCATTAAGCATCTATGATACACGCCTCCCTCATGAGATCAAGCCCAATCTTGTCTTCGGCAGGAACGACTATATTATCGATGTCCCGGCTTTTGGCATGAAAGACCTTGTCATCAGTGGTGACAGAGAAAACTACGTGTTCCCATTAAGGCAAAGCCATGGCAATGATGTATATGATAAAAATGGCAACAAAATCGGTTATGTACAGAATCCTTATTGGGGAATTAATGATTCCTATCATTGGAAATTCCTTAAGAAACTGTATTCCAGGACTAATGCCGGTTCCTGCTACGATCCTTATAACCAAAATGTTTATTATTACAACCGGAACTATCTCAACACTTTTAACACACGCAACAAGCAGACGGTATGTAAACGCTTTGTCAACCGATGCCCTGTGGATATTTACCTGGGAATGAACTTTCTGAACCATTCAAATAAAAGACTCTATACGTATGAAGTCCATAAGGACCACAAAGATCCACAGGAAGTGACTGTAGCCAGTCTTGACCTGAACACTCTAAAATGGATGCCGGAAAGTCATGATCAACTCAAAGCACAGGAACACCACCACGGGGCGTTCTTTGATGAACGTGCACAGAGATTAACGATCTATGGTGGCTTCGAACCGATGCACTACAGTAATCAATTCTATACCTACGATATACATACTCGTAAATGGTCGGTCCTGCAAGGAATCAGCGGGCCAAGGAAACCCAGATATTTTGTATCGGCCGGTCAATATGGGAACAATGTATACCTGTTTGGGGGGATGGGGAATGAATCCGGGGACCAGTCTGTCGGACGGAAATACTTCTATGATCTGTACCGGTTAAATAAAAAGACGAAGAAGATCACAAAACTTTGGGAACTGAACTGGGATGGAAAACAGAATGTCGTGCCGGTCAAGGGTATGATCCTGTTCGATCAGAAATATTTCTATACCTTATGCTATTCTGAATTCCTGTCTGACTCTTACCTTAAACTCTACCGCTTTTCCATAAAAGACGGAAGTTATCAGATCCTGGGTGATTCTATCCCCATCCACTCAGATAAAATCACAACTAATGCCAATCTGTATTATGATCGCCAACAACAGAAAATCATTGTAACCGTTCAAGAATCAAAAGATGATATCTCATCAACACTGAAAATATACAGTATCAATTTACCGGTTTTATCTTCTACATCATACGCTGAAGCCATTAAAATACCACACCCCATGAGATGGGAGCATCTTATCCTTGGCCTGGTCTTCCTGGTTTTTGTAACCACTATAACCATACTTCTCTACCGCAAGAAACGGAAAGAAAATATAGGTCAGCAACAGGCCATTCTCCATCTGGGTAAGAACCAGTTAAAGCCAAACTCGATTTACTTGTTTGGCGACTTTATGGCTCGAGACCGGAAAAACCGAGATATTAGTTACATGTTTACGAACAAACTCCGTGAGATTTTCTGCATCCTTGTTGAATATAGTGAACATGAGGGTATATCATCCAAATCCTTAGGTTCAATGCTCTGGGGAAATAAACCAACCGAAAAGATCAAGAATTCACGAAGCGTAACCATGAACCATCTCAGGAAAGTACTAGAAGAAATAGATGGAATAGAAGTAGTTTATCAAGAAGGAACTTTCAAGCTTGAGATCCACAAACCTTTCTACTGTGATTATTACGAATGTTGCAAAATGGTCAAGGATGAAAATTCCGACGACATCACCTTAATTTCCATTCTAAAGAGGGGCAAGTTCCTGCAGAAAATGGATATGCCCACCCTGGATCATTTCAAATCTAAAGAAGAGCAAATGCTCATCCCTATCCTGACGAGGAAAATGGATGAAGCTTATAAAAAGAAAGAATATGATGTGGCCATCGAATTAGCAAAAGCAATCTTTAACGCAGACCCTCTGAACACTAATGCTTTAGACATTCAGATCAAGTCCCTGAAACGACTGAGCAGGGCTTACGAGGCCAAAGATGCAATAAGGGTATTCAACAGAGAATACCAAAAGGATTTCGGTGAGAATTACGATTATAAGACCAGTGAATGATCACTTACCAACAGTCATAAACTCTCAAACCGGAAATTGCAGGCAACCTGATCTGAGTTTAACAAATTATCTTGTCAACTAAAAGGCAACTTAACAACAGAGATTGCCAACTAATTTCCGTATTCATTACTACTATACATCAAGCATCTGTCCAGGCTGTTATTACCTTAATCTGGTAAACAGATTACCAAGCCACGGTAAGCATCTTTCCAAGGCTTGGTAACGATGTCTCCAANNAGAATACCAAAAGGATTTCGGTGAAAAATATGAGTACAAAAACAATGAGTGACTCAATCTTAAAAACAATATCAAATATCACACAAAAGAATAACGATAAAGACCATATAGAAGTGTAAGAAGTAAATAGTTTCAAGTCCCATTTGTGTTTTATTTGATACCATATAAAAAGCAAAAGGGCTGTGTCTTTTTCTTTTGACACAGTCCTTACGCGAAAAGATATTAATAAATCGTCTTTTCT
>DHOX01000090.1:12148-15583 GCA_002409785.1 Prevotella sp. UBA5379
TTTAAATCCCCGAAAACTTATTATTCCGTGAATCCAGTGTAGCGCTGACCGGAAACTCTATAAATGACTCCCGGGGTATCATCACTGAATTTAATATCAAAAACGATACTGTCGTTAGGAGCTCCATGTAGATTCTTAGCCGCATTCTTAAGGATCTTTCCATTAGTTACAATTGCAGTCCCTTTATTTGTTGTATCAGCAGGGCAATAAAGGCGTTGTGTGGCAGAAAAAGTATAAGCCGCATAGTTGACATCAACCTTAAACTTAAAGTTATAAAAATTCTTATTGTCATCTAACCACATTTCCTTATCTGAATTAGAAGCAGTATTATAGGTAGTCATTGTAATCGTACCCAACTTATCCGGATCTACCGAAATCACTTTACCGTTATTGTCAATTTCGTTAACGGTTACATCCCACTGACCAGCCATATTCTGCACAGATGTTCCTCCAGGATTTACATCCGGATCATCACAACCAGTAAAGGCTAGGGTGGTCAACACAACTGCAAAAAGAAGTATCACATATTTCTTCATAATCTATTTCCTTTATTTGTTTAAGATTAAATGGAATGTCATTTTACCAGCATAAGCTACATCCAATGTAATGGTACCTGTTACAGGATCATAAGAACCTGAAACCGAATCATAGGAATCACCCCAAGAAGAAACATGACCATAAAGTCCTGAAATAGAATTATCAGTACCTAAGCTCATATAACCGGACATTGCATAAGAAGACCCATAACCTTTAAATTTATCATAATAACCACCAAACCAGTCACTTATAGAAAAAACTCCAGCAGCAACTTGGGTTAAAGTAACATCCTGGTCATTAAATCTAGTAACGGTCCCACCATAATTACGGTATGAACCAGTCTGTATTTTATATACACCAGAAAGATCAACAGTAACCTTCGGATTATACACAAATACCATTCTAGTGACAGAATTGGAAAACCCATCGGGATTTACAGCAGAATAAATCACCGGATAATAGCCAACCTTCAATCCATCCACAGTTCCGTCCACTTTTACAGAAGACGTTACATCAGATGTTCCTTGGGTAGCAGTAAATCCTGGATCTTGATAAGTCGTTCCCACAGGTAAAGTATAAATTTGCCCTGCCTTAAGAGAAATTGTCACATATTGTGTTATCCTAGAATCCGTAAGTTCATCGCTCCCACATGAGATCAAACTTAGAACAGAAGTGAAAAGCACTAAACTATATAATATTTTTTTCATATTCATTTGTTTTTAAGTCATCCATATCTACTATCAAAACTTAGTTAATAACTTAAACTATTTGACATCCCACCAAACCGGAGTAGTGATTGATATAGCTTTAGGAGTATTAGGATTATACAAAGCCGCATCATAAGGAATCCATTCACGCTTAATGACGTTATTTCCTCCCAAAGCATTCACAGCTGGAACGATCAAGTCACCAGCATTATAGCCTACAGGGCTTTTATAAATTTCCTTTGCAGAAACAGAAGACCATTTTGGAACATCTGTACGACGTTGCTCACTCCAAGCCTCAGTATGATCACGATAAAGTAAAGACACCCACTTCTGCATATAAATAAGATTCAACTTTCCCTCAGTAGTAGTTACTTTAGACCATGCTACTGAACCATTATACAGATTTGATGCACCTGTCAAACCTCGAGATTCAAAATCAGCTTCAATACCAGCCTCATAGGCAGATTTTGCCGCAGCATCATTAGTATTGAAACGAAGTTGGGCCTCAGCTATCAGAAATTGAAGTTCAGCTTGAGTAAAGAAATAAACGGGCAACGTAGCACGGTATCTCATCTCACTGCAATTGGCATTTTTTAATGCAGGAAAAGCGTACTTTGCTGCAGGAAGTGTGCCAGTATAATTTCCTTGACCGTCCTTTGCGAAATCATAAGCAATACGAACCGTATCATTTGTAGACTTCATATAAGACATTATCGCATAACCAGCACATAGATTTGTAGTATTCAAATTAATATATTGATCAGAATACCAAGGATTTCTACGATCTGCCTCATCCTTAAAGTTATCAAATTTAATATCACCGGTAAAGAAGTTATTTTCAGCTAAAAGTTTTTTAACCTTACTTTCATAATCGGAAACATCAACATTGGCATCAATAAAGCGCAAATACATACGCAAACGCAAGGCATTAGCAAATCCAATCCACTGTTTCATGTTTTTACCATTTACCATGTCCTCAGCTGTCATAGAAGATGACCCGATTAGATTTTGAACAGAATCAAGTTCATTTAGAACACCTTTGTAAACAGCTTTACCACTGTCCCAATGAGGTTGCGTATTACTATTACCACCAAAAGCTTCCTTATAAGGAGCTTGATCCCAATTATCAACAGCTAACTGTAATCCATAAGCACGAAGGCACTCTGCGGCAAACTTATCAGCTCCCGTTACCTCATTAGAATTCAGAATATCCTGAAGATCCATCAGTGTACCTGCATATAAAGTCTCGTAACTCCTATCAAGCACTGCGGAAGACTGAGTAATATAATATCTTACCAAATTAGCATATTGCTCAGACTCAGGAAGCTGATCAAAATATTGTACAAAAATACCCGACGGCGTCTCCATACCATCACCAGCAACAGTAGCCAAAGAACCCTCTGCGCCTGGCAATTCCAGAGCTGGGTTAACACTTGTAGGATGATTTGGGTCATGATTGACATCAATGCTACAACCTGACAGCATCAACGTAGCGACCGTCATATATAATATTATTTTTTTCATACTTGTATTCCTATTAAAATTTAACCTGGACATTGAATCCGAAATTTCTAGAAGAAGGATTGGCTGAGAATTCTCCATAATTACCCCGTAAATCATTACCAAAGCTAGTAGATTCTGGATCAATAAACGAATTTTCGCTAGGAGTCCAACACAACAGATTAGTCCCGAACAAAGTCAAACGAACACCCGTAAGAAATGTACGTTCCAACCATGCCTTGGGAAGATTCCAGGAAAGAGATACATTACGCAATTTTACAAATGATTTTGGAATTAACCATGCACTGCCCATCTTATCACCGCCAGCATTAAAGTAATCATCAATATCAGCTTGAGAAATTGGTGTTGTATTCTCTACATAAGTAACATTACCTTTTGCATCAGTAATCTTATTAACAGAATTCGGCACGATAAAAGTATGACGATCATTATAGGTCGTTTGTTTAGCATTACCCGTAAAGTAATTGATACTCTTTGTACGAGAATACATTAGGCCACCGTGACGGATATCAAAAACGAAATTCAAGCTGAAGTCTCTATAACGAAGAGTGGTATTAATACCCAAAGTATACTTATTATTCATATCACCCACAATAGCCTGCTCTGAAGCGGCCACGGGAAGACCTGTACTTGGATTCACCACAATATGACCAGCTGGATCACGTTCAGG
>DHOX01000007.1 GCA_002409785.1 Prevotella sp. UBA5379
GCATGGGCCGTAGGGTCATTATCAAGGGTAACACTGTTGGAGGCCTCTGCGATGATCTCGCCCTCCCTGGCAATAACTGCTCCGAAAGGACCACCACCATTTTTCACGCTATCTTCCGAGAGAGCAATGGCTCTCCTCATCAATTCTTCTTTTTTCATACCTGCAAAGATAAAACTTTTATATGAATCTCTACCCTTTTCAAGATAAAAATCGACAGCATCCAGGATTATTATATCCACGGAAAGATAGGCTTATCCTCTTTGATGAATGACTTGCTCTTTATGATGATGCCGGTTCCTGAAGGAAATTCCTCTGCCTGAGCTCTTTCTTTTTCTTGGAATATTAATGTTTTTAGTTATCTTTGCATCTATGATAGAAAAGGATATGACCTCAAGAGAACTGTTCAGCCGTGCTGCAGGCATCCTAAAAGCGGGAATACCGCCAAAGGAGCAAAACCAACTGATGCACGACACGCTGGTGCTGTGCTGTCACGAAGGGACCCGGAACTCCGGCCATGCTTTTGGTAACCTGTTCTCACAAGTTGACTATTTATGCAACAAACTCCACCTTCATCTACCAGACAAGATCGCCGTTCAGACCATGCGCCGTCATTCCAATTCCAGCAAACCGCTGTCAAAAGAGGAGTTGCAGGAAGACATGCGTGCTCTCTGTCTTTTTATCTCTGCAATCTTCTGCTGTGATATACCTTCCGAGATCAATGCCCTCATTCCACAAGTAAGCCGCCGCCAGTTGCAGTCGGGCTTTATCAACAATCACTATATCCGTTGCATCGTCCAGTCCGTAGAGGATGACGGCATCCATGTGAGCATTGACCAGGATAATGCTCCCGGACAAGCAGTCATCACCTGCCTGGAAGAGCAGCGAGGCATTGACCACCGTTACCTGAAGGGCCTCGTCCATAAAGGGACCCAACTGAATCTCCTGGATAATCAGATAGATGGTAAGTTTATCCACCCTACATTGACTGTCCTGGAACCTGATTTCTTAGTTGACATCAGTACCATTGCAAGTTGCTTCACCGAATACGGACACCATCCTCTCCTCTATCTGTTGAATCAGATGCGGCCGAGAGCCAACTCTCAGGCTATCCTTTTAGGAGATCTGGCCGGATCCATCCTTGATGATGTCATCAACTCAAAAGGGAATTATAACTTGACAAATACCATTCGGAGCAATTACCAGGAGAAAGCGTTGGAGTATTCTTGCTGTAACGGTTTTAATCCGACGAGATTTTATCATGATGCCATCAACCAGGCCCAGAACATCCAACAGGGAGTACGACAACTTTTTACCGGCAGGGATGCTTTTGACAAGTCCAAAGCCATCCTTGAACCTTCATTCATCTGCGAGGCGCTGGGACTGGAAGGCCGTATCGACTTGATGACTACAGATCTCAAACTCCTGATCGAGCAGAAATCCGGACGGAACATGAATATTGAAAGGCACCAGCCTGACCCCGTCCACCATGGTTTCCCTCTGGAGAATCACTGGATACAACTCCTCCTGTATTATGGTGTCCTGCATTATAATTTCCACATTAATGATTCTCATACGGATATCCGACTCTTTTATTCCAAATATCCTCCTCAGGACGGGCTGATGAGCGTAGCCTATTATCATACCCTTTTCCGCGAAGCCATAAAATACAGGAATCAAGTGGTGGCTCAGAATTTCAATATTGCCCAGAATGGTGTTGGCAGCCAAGTAGTGACCCTATCTCCGGAAACACTCAATGTGAATCATAACCAAGGATCCTTCTACCATCAATACCTCAGGCCGCAAATAGCCTTGATGACAGATCCCTTTGATCAGTTGACCGGACTGGAAAGCGACTATTTCAACAGAATGCTTACCTTTGTCCTCCGCGAGCAAGTTGTCTCCAAGGTCGGAGCTCAGGAAGGACTCGGCAATTCCTCCAGCGACCTATGGAATATGCCTCTGGCAGAGAAAAAAGATACGGGAAATATCTATACTGATTTGCACCTTATTAAAAAAGAGAAAAGTTCTTCCTTCAACGGCTATGATACCCTGACCTTATCCGTTCCACGGCAAGGTACTTACTTTCTGCCTAATTTCCGTACCGGAGACATGATTTACCTCTACGGCTATCCGAAAGACCAGATCCCCGATGTCCGCAGCAGAGTCCTGCTCAAGGGGACCATCCAGGAGATCACGTCCGGTCAACTGGTCATCCACCTGAACGACGGACAGCAAAATCCGAATCTGTTCCACTCTGAAGTATATGCTGTCGAGCATGGCGCGAGCGATGCCGGCACCGGATCAGCGCTACGCAATCTGCACCGTTTCATCTCTTCCCCTAAACCCATACGGGACCTGCTTCTCGGACAGCGGGAACCGGAAAAGAATTCTTCACTCAAATTGTCCGGACACTATGATGACGCACTGGATCCCATTCTGGAAAAAGCCAGACAGGCCCGGGACTACTTCCTCCTCCTCGGACCACCGGGAACAGGAAAGACCTCACGGGCTTTGCAATATATGGTCAGGGAGGCCCTGGCAACCCCTGGGCAGTCAGTACTGCTGATAGCCTATACGAACAGGGCCGTAGATGAAATCTGCAATATGCTTCTGGAAAACAAAATCGATTTTCTCAGGATCGGAAGTCCTTATTCCTGTGACCAGAGGTTCCAGCCTTACCTCATCAGTAATATGGCTGAGCATTATCCGAAACTGGCCCGTCTCAAGGATAAGATACAGAACACACCTATTATTGTCGGTACTACATCAATGGTATCCTCACGTGAATACCTTTTTGACTTGAAATCGTTCGACCTGGCCATTGTTGACGAGGCCTCTCAGATCCTTGAGCCGAATATCATCGGACTGCTCACAAGGGTAAAAAAATTCATTCTGATCGGTGACCATAAACAATTACCCGCCGTAGTGCAACAGGAAGAAAAAGATTCAAAAGTCTCCCAGAAAGATCTCAACGACATCGGACTGACCGACTGCCGTAATTCTCTTTTCGAGCGATTGATCTGCTGGGAAAGGAAACAAGGACGGGAACATGATTTTATCGGTATACTGGACCATCAGGGACGTATGCACCCCGCAGTTGCCGAATTTCCGGGAAAAATGTTCTATGCTCGTGAACGGATCCAGCCGGTACCATTGCCTCACCAGGAAGAAAGGAACCTCTATCCACAGAAGGTAAAAGAAATATATGACAATGCTTCTCCCCTGGACCATCTGCTCCTCAACCATCGGGTGATCTTCATACCCAGCAGATTCTGTAAGGCGAACGGAGTATCCGACAAGGTAAACTCTTCTGAGGCTGCCATCACAGCACAATGCCTGCAGCGCATATATACCTATACACAAGAGACTTTCAAAGCCACGGAAGACAAGCATAGCAGGTTTAACGCTGCCTACACCGCCGGTGTTATCGTGCCTTACCGGAACCAGATCGCCATGGTCCGGCAAGAAATAGAGAAATTACATTGCCCGGAGCTCCTTGGCATCTCCATTGATACTGTCGAGAGGTATCAGGGCAGCCAGCGCGATTATATCATCTATTCATTCACCGTACAAAGTTTCTTCCAACTCGAATTTCTCACCGCAAGCTGCTTCCAGGAAGCAGGGATGATGATTGACAGAAAACTCAATGTCGCTTTGACCAGGGCAAGGAAACAGATCATCCTGACTGGAAATCCAAAATTGCTTGCCTTCAATCCAACATTTAAGAAGCTTATGGATTATTGCAAGGGACAAAACGGCTATCTCTCATTAGAGTCTGATAATCGGTGAATACGCATGCAATCCTTGCCGGTGCCATAGGGAAATCCCATCTCCTATTAGGGAAATGCCGATGTTTTATAGGAAAATGCCATATTGTAATACCTGATAAAGTGGTAAATTTGCAATAGACATAAACGGAAAGACTTTCCTGAATGACAAATAAACAAACCAATTATATAAAAATATGAAAAGAATGATTCTTATGGCAGTTATTCTGCTATCCACAGTGGGAGCATTTGCTCAGCATCGGAGTTATTACAGGCGGTATGCCCATTACCGGAAACCAGCAAGCACCTTTACCCTTAAACCGGTAATCGGCCTGAACGTAGCCTCCTTGACTAACGTAGGAGCCGATTCAAGAGTGGGAATGGCACTGGGATTGGAAGGAGAGGTAAGCACAAACCGGAATATCGGCATCAGCTTCGGTGCTATCTACTCGGCACAGGGTGCCAAATGGAACAATGATGGATTCTCCTCCGTCACCAAACTCGACTATATTAATGTGCCAGTATTGGCCAACTTCTATGTAGCTCCTGGTTTTGCCTTAAAGGTAGGGCTCCAGCCTGGATTCCTGGTAGATGATCATGGAACGAGTGCAAATAGTGTAGACTTGTCGATCCCTATCGGAATTTCCTATCAGTATGACGACTTTGTCATCGATGGCCGTTATAACTGGGGAATAACCAATGTCTACGATAGTCCTCAGAATGACAGTCCACGCAACAGCGTATTCCAATTCACGGTAGGTTATAAATTCCACCTCTAAAGGGGATGTACTGACAGCCTTTTCCTCCTTCTTGAGGAAAGGCCAAAGTTTAAAATAGGTAAAACCCTAAAAGTTTTAGGGGGAAACCTCTTGGCCGTTCAGAAAGAAAGACTTATCTTTGCCGCACAAATTAGAAAAACCCAAAAGGGAAAAAGAGTTTTGAACTTTAAAATTAAGGTAAAATGAAAAAGATGATTCTTATGGCAGCAGTTCTGCTGTCTTCAATGGGTGCCTTTGCACAAGCTCCTGCAGGAACTTTCACCCTTCAGCCAAAAGTAGGTGTTAATGTTTCCACACTGACCAATCTTGATGCTAATTCCAAAGCAGGTTTTGTAGGGGGTGTGGAAGGGCAATATCAATTCGATGACCTGTTCGGACTCAGCTTGGGTGTAAACTACTCCCAGCAAGGTGCTAAATGGGACATCAGCAACAACACTTCCTATTCTCAGAAACTGGACTACATCAATCTTCCTATCCTGGCCAACGTCTATGTCGTAAAAGGTCTCGCCGTGAAAGTTGGTGTTCAACCCGGATTCTTAGTTGACAAGCATAACAGTCCTTATGACCCCAAGACCGTTGACCTGTCCATCCCTGTAGGCCTCTCCTACGAGTATGACAACTTCGTCCTGGATGCACGGTACAACTGGGGAGTAACCAAAGTTTCTGACGGAATGCCTGAATGGAAAAACGACAAGGTGGAAAACAATAATTCCCGAAACAGTGTCTTCCAGTTCACGCTCGGTTATAAGTTTAATCTGTAATCGGACAAGACACTTTTGAATATCTACAGCGATGCCTCTTCTGATGAGAGGCATCGTTTTTTTATGCCCTCACCGATATGATCTATCATCTTATGATATAAAGACAAGTATTGCGATCTCCATGTTTTCCTTCAGACACAAAAAAAGGGACTCCGCTGAGTCCCAACCTTTTGTTAACCTTAAATCTAATACTATGAAAAACACGTTACAAAGATAAGAAAAAAGACACCGGCTTCCATCTGTTTACATCATAAATATCATAAATGATTTATTTTATTGAGTTAAATCAATTTTATCCTAAACATTTGGCAGTCTCGAAAAGATTTCCTAACTTTGCAAAAAGAAGACTATAGTAGAGACAGAAGGGATATTGAATTCCGACATCACCAACGCGATGTCGGAATTCAATGTTTTTTTACCCTACTTGAATAAACATTTATCAACCAAAAACGAAGAAATTATGGCTTACATGTCACAAGAAGGCTACGATAAGCTCGTAGCTCAGCTCCATGAGCTTCAAACAGTAGAGCGCCCCAAGGCATCTGCAGCCGTTGGTGAAGCCGCCGATAAGGGCGATCTAAGTGAAAATTCAGAGTATGATGCAGCTAAAGAGGCACAGGCACACCTTGAAGCTAAGATCAACCAGATGAAAATGGAAGTAGCCGAGGCAAAAATCGTTGATACCTCCAAGTTGAAAACCGATGTTGTCCAGATCCTCTCCACCGTAGAAATGACAAATCTGACGAACAACCGGAAAATGAAATACACACTTGTCAGTGAGAGCGAGGCAAATCTCAGAGAGGGCAAGATCTCAATTAAGACCCCTATTGCAAAAGGGCTCCTGAACAAGAAAGTAGGTGATGTAGCAGAAATCAAAATCCCCCGTGGCACGATTCACTTGAGAATCGATAAGATATCTATCGGCTGAAAGACAGCAGCAAGCCTCTTGCTTCCGGTATCTGCCGCCACTTCTTCGATCATCATAAAAAGTTAATGATATGAGTACATTATTCAGTAAAATTGCAGCCGGAGAAATTCCGAGTTATAAATGTGCCGAGGATGAGAAATTCTACGCTTTCCTTGACATCAACCCTGTAGCGGTCGGGCATACGCTGGTGATCCCTCGCAAAGAAACAGACTATCTATTCGATATGGACGACTGGGAACTGGCTGAATTTGAAGTCTTTGCCAAGAAAGTAGCCCATGCCTTGAGGGCTGCCTATCCATGTAAGAAAGTTGCGGAAATTGTCCTGGGACTGGAAGTACCACACGCACACATTCAATTGATCCCTCTCAACAAGGAAGCCGACATTAATATGAGCAAGAAAATCAAACTCACGGAGGATCAGTTCAAGGAAATTTCCAATAATATCTATACTGAGTTCAAGAAACAGAACCCACATTCTTTTGACCGTTAGGCGAAAACCTTTTGAAAAAGGTGAAGACAATCCTCGTTTTTCTGCAAAAAAACGGGGATTGCTTTTATATCCCGGCCGCTCTTTCGCTCCTTTATTTATCCTGGATAACTGTGCGCATGAAGATTTCAAATATACTCTTTTATGACCATAATGGTGCATTCTGACAGTTACCAGCGATGACTATGACCATAATCCGAACACGACGTATCCATCATCGAAAGAAACGGCCGCCTGTCTGACACGGGATACAGATGCTGAAAGCGAGCAAGCCAAAATACCTCAAAAAAGGGCTCTTTTTCAGATTTTAACCGTACCTTTGTACTTCTGAAAGGATCATTTTACTCTCCAGTAATATTCAAAAAATATTTTATCCATGAGAAGAATTCTATTATTGAGCGTACTGTTATTAGGCAGCACCATCATCATGAATGGAAAGGCCATTGTGAAAGGCAACAGTACGAATGACCTGACTATGGTCATCGGTACCTATACAGGTGGAGGCAGTAAAGGCATATACACCTATCGGCTGGATCAGAACACCGGGAAAGCAATCCCTCTCTCGTCAGCTTCCGTTTCCAATCCTTCTTATCTGATCCCTTCCAGCAATGGAAAATTCATTTATGCCGTAAGTGAGATGCCAGACTCCACGGCTGCCTTGACGGCTTATGCGCTGAATAAAAGTAATGGGCACCTAAAGCGGATTAACCGGCAACTGACCCACGGAGAAGACCCATGTTATGTGTCAACCAACGGGCATGAGGTGCTCACAGCAAATTATACAGGAGGCAGCATGTCTGTATTCCCCATACGAGAAGACGGTGGCCTGGGGCCTGTGGCCATCCAGTTTTATGGACATCTCGGTGGTCCGGATACCACACGTCAGAACAAGCCACATATCCATTGCGTCCGGTTCAGCCCCGATGGGAAATATCTATTTGCTACCGATTTCAGTGCAGACCAGATCCTGAGATTCCATCTGCCCGGCGGAAAGATTATCCCCCAGCTCCTGGATCATCCTGTAGCCGTTGACGCAAATTCAGGGCCGAGACATCTGATCTTCAGCCGGGACGGGAAATTTGCCTATCTGATCAGTGAACTCTCCGGAAACGTCACGGTATTCCGCTATACTGACGGCAACTTGACACGTCTTCAGGTAGTGACCGCTGACACCCATCATGCCCGCGGAAGCGCTGACATACATATCAGTCCGGACGGCAAATTCCTTTATGCCAGCAACCGTTTGAAAAACGATGGCATTGCAATATTCTCAAGGAACCCAGAGAACGGACTACTCACTCGTATAGGATACCAGAGAACGGGAATCCACCCTCGCAATTTCAATATTACGCCAAATGGCAGATTCCTTCTCGTTGCCTGCCGGGACAGTAATGAGATACAAATATATACGAGGAACCCGCACACCGGACTGCTTACGGATACCCGCCAGAAGATCCTGCTCAGCAAACCCGTATGTGTTCAGTTTGTCAAATAAGACAAATGAACACCCTTTATTGCAAACAGGGTCGTCAGCAATCAACTGACGGCCCCGTTTGCAATCCACATGATGGCAGACTATACCTGTAGAAGAACTTCCCGCCGGCAGGCACAGCCTATGACAGTTGATTCAGGAAACAGGTTTCAAATATACTGATCCCCCCTTTTCATCTGCACTTCATTAACGTACTTTCTGATCAAAGCAGAGGAATCTTCCTTCTTACAGATGAACAACACATTGTTTTTCTCAGCTATGATAAAGCCATCAAGACCATTCAATACAGCCATTCTCCCTTTAGGCAACTTGATGATATTCTCATGGCAGTCCTCCATCATCACGTCAGAATCAACGACCACATTATCCTCCTTGCTTTTCTGCATAAACTCATAGATGCTATGCCATGTGCCTAAATCAGCCCAGCCGAAATCACACTTCTTCACATAAACATTATCCGGCTTCTCCAGGAATCCTGTATCAATAGCAACATTAGGATAAAAGGAAAAGTGCTCCTTAATATAAGCATTTTCTTCTGAAATACTCACATTCTGATTATTCCGCTCAAGATCCTGGAACACACTAGGCAACAGCTTTGACAGACTGTTCCGTAAAGCATGCAGATTCGCCAGGAACATCCCGGTGTTCCAATACCATTCACCACTATTCATGAACAATTTTGCAAAAGAACGTTCCGGCTTCTCGATAAAGGTATGAACCTTATAAAAGCCATGATCATCAGAGCTGTCCCCAATCTGAATATATCCATATCCCGGCTCGGGCCGAGTAGGCTTGATCCCCATCGTCAACAGACAATCCTTATCAGCGACAAATTGCAAGCCCTCCATCACATTCTTATGGAAGGCCTCTTCATTGATAATGGTCTGGTCAGAAGGCATAATGATCAGATTAGCATGAGGATCAATACGGCCTATACGGCAACAGGCCCACGCCACGCTGGGTGCCGTATTCCGGTTGATCGGCTCAGCCAGCAGGTTCTCATCTAAAAGATCCGGCAACTGCTCCTTGACCATTTTAACATATTGTTCATTCGTATTTACATAAATATGATCCGGGCTGATAAATTTCGCCATCCGGTCATAAGTCTGTTGAAGTTGTGTTCTCCCTGTACCAAAGAAATCGAGAAACTGTTTAGGTTGCTGTTCACGGCTACAAGGCCACAAACGCTTGCCCCTGCCACCTGCCAGTATCACGCAATAATTCTCATCGGTTTTAGCCATGATTTAAAACATCTTTATAATTATCCTTAATTAGCAGGGTAAAGATAAGAAGAAAAAAGGGAACGTACAAAAAAATTAAGAAATTTAATTTAAATGTTTGCAAATTCCGAAAAAAGCACTACCTTTGCAGCCAATAAGAATCATGCATTATGCCCAGATGGCGGAATTGGTAGACGCGCTGGTCTCAAACACCAGTGAAGCAATTCGTGCCGGTTCGACCCCGGCTCTGGGTACA